>DATJLT010000142.1:0-46638 GCA_035509195.1 Streptosporangiaceae bacterium
AGTCGATCAGGATGTTCATGAAGTTGGTCAGGTGCGCTTGCTGCCAGTGCGTCTTCGGACTGGCCAGGTTGATGAACTCGGCCCAGACCAGCACCAGGTAGTGGCCCTTGACCACGGCCTCTTCAAGGCCGGTGCCCTGCCCGAGCTTGCTGGTGACGCCGTTCTTGGCGACGAGCTGGGCGACGAATTGCTCAGGGCCGGCGTGCGCGGCCGCGAGAGCGGCCGAGTTGGCGTCGTCCAGGTTAAACACGCCGATCGTCGCCATGGCGTTCTGCAGCCTCGACGCGTAGCTCGCGCGCAGGTCCTGTGTGCATCCTGCCTTGCGCACCGCCGCCTGGAGCGCAGCGCCGATGATCGCTGTGTGGCAGTCGTGGCCGCGACGCTGGATCGTCAGGTGGTAATAGATGGTCTTGTAGTAGAAGCTGGCGGGGAACAGCTCCTGCAGCGACAGCGGCATCGGGTCGGTCGCCCGGCTGCCGATGTACTCCCACTTGCCTGCCGGCGGGGTCGGGCTCGGCTTCGTGGAGCGCGGCGGGCTGCTCGGCTTGCCGTTCGCGGTCGTCCTGCCACCGAGTGAGGTCGTAACCAGCACGGCGATGACCGCGCCTACGATGACCACGGCCGCGCCTATCGCCAGCCAAACGGACTGATGCCTGGACTTGCCGCGATCCGCTCCGCTGCGCGATGACCGCCCAGAAGACCGCGCATGACGTTCTGACCGGCTGCCGGTGCTCGACGGCGCCGACGCCGGGGAGGAAGACCTTCCCCCGGTCGACCGGTCAGCTGCCGCCCTGTCACCGGGATAAACGGGAACGGGGTCCTTGATCGCGGGGAGGGAGTAGTCGGTGTCGAACTCGTCGGGAGTGATGGTCGCGGCCGTCAGCGACTGCGCCGCGCGCCCAGAGCGGCCAGCGGCCCTGCCCTCGTCGGCGTAACTCGTGCCCGCGGTTTCCCGGTGCGAGCCGCTCTCCCGGCTTGAGCCGCTTTCCTTGTGCGGTCCGCTGTCGCCGTTGCCGCGGTTCCACGCCGCGAAAGGACCAGGCGGATACACAGGCAAGGGCTCATCAGGCAATGGCGGAAAGCCGCGGATGGCATTGCCCGTGCCGTGCGTGCCGCCGAATCCGGCGACAGGCCAGTTGAGACCATCGCTCGGGTCGTCGGTCATCCAGCTATATCCACCGCCGGGCAGATCACTGTCCGCCCAGGCGTTTTCCCTGTCGTCATAGCTGACCTGCCGGTACCCGGTCGCGCCCTGGTCTTCGGGTGCCGACCATGAGTAGCCGGCACCTGAAGTGCCGCTGCCGAGGTCGTAATCCGGTCCGGCCGCGCTGGGAACAGGCGCCGCATGCCGCACCCGGTAAGCAGGAGTGAACAGCGAAGCACCGCCGTTGCCGCCCGGCCGCGCCGTCGACGCAGGACCCGCTGCCCGGCGCCTGCCTGCCCCGGTGTTAGCACCCCCGGCGCTAGGCCGTCCCTCACCCGCATTCCGCATGCCGTGAGCGTACCGTCAAGACGCCTCCGGCGAGTCCGGTAGGGTTTATTGCGTCCGTTCTGACCGGACTAGTGACCGGACTAGTGGCCGGACTGCTGGCCGGGCGACTTCTCGTTGTTTTGACCTCTGCCAAGGACAGTCGGTATACTCAACCGGCGTCCATCTGCGCTGGCAGGCCCGCGCCTGAACCGCAGTTTATGCGGCAGGGCTAGAAGAGGCCTGGCGCGGGCGCCAACTATCAGGACTCACGCGAAGGTTCATGACTGTGCGCACTTTCAGCCCGAAGGCTGCCGACATCCAGCGACAGTGGCATGTCATCGACGCGTCTGACGTTGTTCTCGGTCGGCTGGCCAGCCAGGCGGCAACTTTGCTGCGCGGCAAGCACAAGCCGATCTTCGCGCCGCACGTGGACACCGGCGACTTCGTCATCATCGTGAACGCGTCCAAGGTCGCGCTCAGCGGGAACAAGCTGGTCGACAAGAAGGCGTACCGGCACTCCGGTTACCCTGGCGGTCTCCGGTCGGTCGCCTACGGTGACCTGATGGCGACCGCTCCGGAGCGCGCCGTCGCCAAGGCAGTGCGCGGCATGCTGCCGAAGAACACGCTAGGCAGGCAGATGCTCCGCAAGCTCAAGGTCTACGCGGGACCCGAGCATCCGCACCAGGCGCAAATGCCGGTACCTTTCGAGATCACCCAGATTTCCCAGCAGAGCCAGAGCCAGAGCTAAACCAGGAAGCACGAGGCAGATACCGTGGCTGAGCCCACTGAGGCGCCCGCTGGCGCGGGCGAGGAGTTCGACGAGGACGGCGAGTACCTGTCCGAGTACACCACAGAGACAGAGGAAGCGGCCGCCCAGGCGAAGCCCCCGGCCCGCAAGCCGGTGGTCACCGGTCACGCACTGGGCACAGGTCGCCGCAAGGAGGCCGTAGCCAGGGTCCGGGTTATGCCTGGTACCGGGAAGTGGCTGATCAACGGCCGCACCATGGACGTGTACTTCCCGAACAAGGTGCACCAGCAGCTCATCAGCGAGCCGTTCGTGACGCTGGGTGCCGAGGGCCAGTTCGACGTCGTCTCGCGGATCAGCGGCGGAGGAGTCACCGGGCAGGCAGGCGCGCTCAGGCTCGGCATCGCCAGGGCGCTGATCCTCGTCGACCCGTCGAGCCGCCCGGCTCTCAAGCGGCTGGGCTTCCTCACCAGGGACGCCAGGATCAAGGAGCGCAAGAAGGCCGGCCTTAAGAAGGCACGCAAGGCACCTCAGTACTCCAAGCGCTAGTACTCCAAGCGCTAGTACTCCAAGCGCTAGGAACTGCTCTCGCCGACCGCACGGGCATCACCACCGGGCGGCACTACCGGGCGCGGCCAGGCGTTACCCTGGCATGCGGTTAAGCGTGCGGTTAAGCGTTCTGTATAAGGCGCTGTGTAGGGCGCCGTATAAGCGCCGTATAAGTCGCTGCGGGGGTGCGGAACATGGGTCGGCTGTTCGGAACCGATGGGGTACGCGGAGTGGCAGGGCGGGACCTGAACGCCCGACTGGCCATGCGGGTGGCGGCCGCCGCCGCCTCGGTGCTGGGATACGGCGGTGCCGAGGTGGCCGACGTGGCGAACGTCGAGCGTCGCCCGCTCGCCGTCGTCGGGCGCGACCCGCGAGCCTCAGGAGAGTTCCTCGAAGCGGCGGTGGTCGCCGGCCTCGCCGGATGCGGTGTTGATGTCATCAGGCTCGGCGTCATTCCGACTCCTGGCGTCGCCTACCTGACCGATACGCTCGGTGCCGACTTTGGCGTCATGCTCTCCGCCAGCCACAACCCGGCCCCCGACAACGGCATCAAGTTCTTCGCCAGGGGCGGCGTCAAGCTGCCAGATGAGGTCGAGGACGCGATCGAGGCCAAGCTGGCCGAGCAAACGAAAGGCGATGACCGCTGGGGAGTCCCGGCGGCCGGTTTCGGCCGGGTAAAGGACGCCGACGGAGAGGCCGAGCTCTACCTGGCCCATCTCCTTCGCACGGTAGGTGCCGGCGCAAAGGCCGAATCGGCCCGCCCGCTCACCGGCTGGCGGGTCGTTGTCGACTGTGCCCACGGCGCTGCCTATCAACTCGCGCCCCGGCTGCTCAGCCTGGCAGGAGCCGACGTGATCGCGATCGGCGTCGAGCCAGACGGCTTGAACATCAACTCCGGCTGCGGCTCGACCAGCCTGGAAGCACTGCGCGACACCGTGCTCAAGCACGGAGCCGACGCAGGCATCGCCTACGACGGCGATGCCGATCGCTGCCTTGCCGTCGATGCGGCAGGAGAGGTGATCGACGGCGATCAGATTCTTGCCATTCTGGCGCTGGCGCTTAACGACGGGGGCCGGCTGGCCGGCGGTACGGTCGTCGCGACAGTGATGGCCAATCTCGGCTTCCGGCTGGCCATGGCGGAGGCCGGCATCGACCTGGTGGAAACCCCGGTCGGCGACCGCTATCTGATCGCCGCGATGCTGGACGGCAAATACGTGCTCGGCGGCGAGCAATCGGGTCACATCATCATGCTCGACCATGCCAGCACCGGCGACGGCATGCTGACCAGCGTGCAGCTACTGGCCACTGCCGCAGCCCGCGGGTGCTCTTTGGCGGAAATGGGTCAGGTCATGACGAGATACCCGCAGGTACTTGTCAATGTTCACGGCGTAGACAAGGCGAAGGCGGCTGGGTCTGGCGAGCTCACCAGCGCTGTCGAGGCCGCGCGCGCCGAGCTCGGCGACTCGGGACGGGTTCTGGTGAGGCCTAGCGGCACAGAGCCCGCGGTCCGCGTGATGGTCGAGGCGGTTGACGGGGGCCTGGCACGCAAGGTCGCCGACCGCCTGGCAGAGGTTGTCAGGGACGCCGGTTAAAGGCAAAGTTCTGACCGGCGCTGAACGCGGAACCGCGATCACGTATTAGCCTGGCAGCCATGTGCGGAATCGTAGGTTATGCGGGCGACCGGCAGGCACTCGGAGTTGTGCTCGAGGGCCTGAGCAAGCTCGAGTACCGCGGCTACGACTCCGCTGGGGTCGCGGTCCTGACCGAAGGCAAGATCTCGTGGGCCAAGCGCGCGGGCAAGCTGGGCAACCTGACCTCGGCCCTGGCCGCCAGTCCGCCACTGCCCGGCACCGTCGGACTCGGGCACACCAGATGGGCCACGCACGGCGCTCCGACCGATCCGAACGCGCATCCGCACACCGATTGCGACGGCGATCTCGCGGTCGTTCACAACGGGATCATCGAGAACTTCGCCCAGCTTCGCGACGAACTGCAAGCGGGGGGTCACATCGTGACCTCGGAAACCGACACCGAGCTGGTCGCTCACCTGCTCGAAGACGAGATGACGGCGGGCGCCGCGACGCTCGCCACCGCCATGCGCTCGGTCTGCCAGCGCCTCGACGGCACGTTCACGCTGGTGGCCGTGGATATCAGGGACCCTGACGTGGTCGTCGGCGCCAGGCGCAACTCACCCCTTGTCGTGGGAAGAGGCGCTGGCGAGAACTTCCTCGCCAGCGACGTCGCCGCGTTCATTTCCTTTACCAAGGACGCCACGGAGATCGGGCAGAACCAGGTGGCGGAGATCTCGGCAGGACAGATCACCGTGACCAACTTCGACGGCTCGCCTGCCGAGGTCAGGGACTTCACCGTGGACTGGGACGCTGAGGCGGCCGAGAAGGCCGGCTTTAAGTGGTTCATGGAAAAAGAGATCGCCGAGCAGCCGAGGGCCGTGGCCGAGGCCCTGGTCGGCAGGGTCGACCAGGCCGGCCGTCTGGTACTCGACGAGATGCGCCTTTCCGATGAGGAACTCCGCGGCGTCGACAAGATCGTGGTGCTCGCCTGCGGAACGGCTTACCACGCGGGCCTGATCGCCAAGTACGCGATCGAGCACTGGGCCAAGGTCCCCTGCGAGGTTCAGCTTGCCAGCGAATTCAGGTACTCAGACCCGATCCTGACCAGGTCCACGCTGGTCATCGTGATCTCGCAGTCGGGGGAGACGCTCGACACGCTGATGGCGGTCAGGCATGCCACCGAGCAGCACGCCCGCGTCCTTTCGATCTGCAACGTGAAGGGTTCTTCGATCCCGAGGGAAAGCGACGCGGTCGTCTACACCCACGCCGGCCCTGAGATCGCTGTCGCCTCGACCAAGGCCTTCCTTACCCAGCTCATCTCCTGCTACGTGGTCGCGCTTTACCTCGGCCAGGTCAGGGGCAGCATGTTTCCCGGCGAGATCGCCGTCGCCCTCGAGCAGCTCAGGGCCATGCCGAACGCGGTCGAGGAGGTACTTGAGATCATGGGCCCGGTGCGGGACGTAGCCCGTGAGCTTGCGGGGGAGCGCTGCGTGCTGTTCCTTGGCCGTCATGTGGGCTTCCCTGTCGCGCTTGAGGGCGCGCTGAAGCTCAAGGAACTCGCCTACATGCATGCTGAGGGCTTCGCGGCCGGCGAGCTCAAGCACGGCCCGATCGCGCTGATCGAGCCTGGCCTCCCCGTCTTCATCGTCGTACCGCCGCCAGTCGATCTTCCGGTACTGCACGACAAGATCGTTTCCAACATCCAGGAAATACGAGCGCGCGGTGCCCGCACGATCGTGCTCGCCGAACGGGGCGATGCCAAGGTCGCGCCCTACGCGGACACGCTCATCGAACTGCCCGTCGTACCCCCGCTGCTTCAGCCCCTCGTGACGACGGTGCCGATGCAGGTGTTCGCGTGCGAAGTGGCTGATGCCCAGGGCTATGACGTCGATCAGCCACGCAACCTGGCCAAGTCAGTCACGGTCGAGTAGGGGACGCGTCGGTGCGTGAAGCTCACGCGGTTGAGCAGGTACGGGTTGCCGAACGGGCGCTGATGGCCAAGGTGCCGGACGGCGCCCTGATGCAACGGGCCGCCGCGGGGCTCGCCGCGATCTGCACGCGACTGCTCGGGCGGGTCTACGGGGCACGGGTCGTGGTGCTGGCGGGGACAGGCGACAACGGCGGCGACGCACTTTACGCGGCGGCCAGGCTGGCGCGGCGTGGCGCGAGCGTGGTGGCGGTCGCGGTCGGCGAGCGGCTGCACGAGGGCGGGGCGCTCGCCCTGCGGCAGGCGGGTGGCCTGATCACCTATCCCGGTTCTTCGGTGGCCGACGACCTGATCGCCGATGCCGACCTCATCATTGACGGCATCCTCGGCATCGGAGGGCACGGCGGGCTGCGCGAGCCTGCCGCGACCCTGGCCGGTTACGTCGCTGACGCCTCGGCGGACGGCGCGATCGTGGTCGCGACCGACCTGCCGAGCGGCGTTGACGCTGACACGGGCGTGGTCGAGGGTGCGGCGATCCTGGCGGATGTCACCGTTACGTTCGGCACGATCAAGCCAGGTTTGCTGATCGATCCTGGTGCCAGTTACGCAGGCACTGTCGAGCTGGTCGACATCGGCCTGGATCCTTATCTGGCTGAGGTCCCCCCGGTCCTGGCACTGCAGTCGGCAGACATCGCGGCGCTGCTGCCGCACCCCGTCGCCGAATCCAACAAGTACCGCCGCGGCGTGCTCGGAGTCATCGCCGGCAGCGAAAAGTACACAGGTGCGGCCGTACTCAGCGTTGGCGGCGCGATCCGCGCTGGTGCCGGCATGGTGCGGTTCATTTCCGCCAGCGAGGCGGTCAGCGCCGTGAGGGCGCACTGGCCAGAGGCCGTGCTCACGCTTGTCGACCCGGCCGATCCGGGCTCCGCTGTCTCGGCGGCCGGCCGGGCGCAGGCCTTTGTCGCCGGTCCAGGGCTTGGCACCGGCTCTGAGGCCGCCGCGCTGCTGCGGGCGGCCCTGTCTTCCGACCTGCCTGTCCTGGTCGATGCCGACGGGCTTACCGTGCTCGCCGCGCATCCCGAACTGCTTTCTGTGCGGCCCGCTGGTGCTCCGACGGTGATCACCCCGCACGCCGGCGAACTGGCCAGGCTTACGTCAGGTGACCCTGACGTGATCGAAGCGCACCGCCTTGAGTCCGTCCGCCGCGCGGCCGCCGACCTCGGCGTTACCGTGCTGCTCAAGGGCTCGACCACGCTGATCGCGACGCCCGAGCGTGATAGCACCGTGCTCGTGAACCCGACGGGTACGCCGTGGCTGGCCACGGCCGGGTCTGGTGACGTGCTCTCGGGTATCGCCGGTGCTCTGCTGGCTCAGGGCGTGTCGCCGGCTCAGTACGCCGCCGCCGCCGGCGCTTTCCTTCACGGCCTCGCCGCCCGCCTGGCCGCCCGCGAGGCCCCGATCGGCGCCGCTGACCTCCTCACCACTCTCCCCGACGCGATCAGGCTGGTCCACAAGCCCTAACCCGGCGCCCGGCCCGCCCGGCCCGGTGCCCCGCCCGCCCCGCCCGGCCCGGCCCGCTGGTCGAAACCTCTCAACTCAGGCGATATGTCAGCACGGCGACCTCGCCGGCGCGGTCCGCGCTGACCAGCCTGGCTGGCCGGGCCGCATTCCACGGGAACTGGCCGTCGCCGGTGAACCGAGGTGCTCGAGAGTCGCCGACGAAGAACGGCGCGATGGCCAGACTCAATTCGTCGGCTAGGCCGCAGGCGAGGAAGGCCGTCAAAACGGACGTTCCTCCCTCGACCATGAGCCGGCCGACCCTGCGGCGGGCCAGATCCGCGAGAACGCCGGCCAGTTCGACCGGCTCTCCCGCCTCAATAACCTCAGCCACCCCGCCCAGCCGGCGCCGCGCGTCCTTCGCCCTGCCCGCGGAAACGTACACCAGCGGCCGCCCGTGGCCAGGCGAGAACAACCGCGCCCTCGGGTCAAGTTCCCCGCTTCCGCTGATCACCACCCGGACGGGATCTGGTGTCGCGCCGCGCGCCGCTCTGGCCTCCCGTCGTGCCGCCGACCGCAGCAGCAGCCGGGGATTGTCCGCCCGCACGGTCCCCGCTCCTATCAAGATCGCGTCCGACGAGGCACGCAGCGAGTCCACTCGGTCCAGGTCCTGGGCACCGGAGATCACCAGTCGCTGGCCGCTCGCGTCGTCGAGGTATCCGTCCAGTGAGATCGCGCAGCTCAGCAGAACATAGGGCCGGTCCATAGCCCGCCAGCCTACGGCGCGCCCAGGCGGGGGTCACAGAGCCAGGGCGGACAGCATCGATGGCTCCGCGTTGCTGTGGGCGGGGCGGATCTGAGGACAACGGTGGCTACTTGATGTTGTTCCCGCGACATCGCTGGGGCTTTGTTGCTGTAGCCGGGGCGGGGCTTACAGCATCGCTGGCTACTTGATGCTGCTGGCCGGGCCGCGCGGCCTGGGGCGGGCCGGGGTGGGTGGGTGCCCGGCGCAGGAGTAGTCCTGGCGGGCGGCGGTCCGGCCACGGCTGCTGTGACAGAGGTCACGAAACTGCAACAATGCCCGAGTCGTTTTTCTATAATGGAGAGCCCGATCCTGGTTTAGGCATCACGCGAATGTGCATTTTGATGCCGGGTGAATTGTCGTTGCGTGCCCCTGACGTCGAACGGAGTGATTGATGCCCGCGAGGCAACACAGCGTGAGGCAACACGGTGCGCGCCACGCACGGCAGCGATCTGACTCGGTGGCCGGCCTGCCGGGATCACAACTCGTGACGCTGGCGGCCGCGATTGTCGTGGGGATCGTCGGGGTCCTCGGCGGGGTCGCGGTCGCTAAGGTGGCGACCGGCTCAGGTGGCGGCTCGCCTGGCCTGCCTTCAGCGATAGGTGGGGGCCGCTCGATCACGCCGGCACGGGCGGACAAGCCGGCGGGGACGGACACCCCGGCGGGGGCACATAGCCCCGCACCGGTCAAGGGCACGACCAAGCCGAAGGTGAATACCACGCGCACGTCCTGCCAGTCGGTAGCTCATATTGGCGACTCGACCTCGGTCGACCTGGTCTCCGCTGAAGACATTCCCGACCCGGCTGAGCGTCTCGCGGCTCAGTACGCGGATGTCGGCGTCAAGCACCTGAAGATCGACGCTTCTGGCGGCCGCTCGATCGTCGAGACGCTGCCCGGGCAGGTCAACGGCTATAACGTGGCACTTGCCTGGAAGAACGAGGGCTACCGCGGCTGCTGGGTGTTCGCGCTAGGTACCAATGACGCGGCGAACATCTCGATTGGCTCGACGGTGGATGCCACAGCCAGGATCAACGAGATGATGTCGGTCGCCGACGGCGAACCTGTCATGTGGGTGAACGTGATCACCCAGCTCCAGGATGGTGCCTGGTCAAATGCCAACGAGCAGGCCTGGAACGCGGCGCTTGTCCAGGCACTGCACAGGTACCCGAACATGCGCATTTTCGACTGGGCGGCGGTCGCGAAGCCAAGCTGGTTCCTTTCAGATGGCGTTCACTACGACTCCGCCGGCTGCGTGATGCGGGCCAAGCTCATCGCCGAGGCGCTGGCGAAGGCGTTCCCGGTGAACGGCCAAAGCAACGGCCAGATTGTCCGGTAGCCCTTCCTAAAGTTTGCCAACAGCGATACGTAGCGCTTAATTCACTCTGGGTAGTTCTCCCATGCTCGCGGACAGCAGCTAGGGGGGGACATGCCGAAGCCCGTTGATTCCGGCCAGCGCTACATGCCCGGCCTTGATGGGTTGCGGGCGATCGCAGTGCTCGCCGTCATCGCCTATCACGAGGGGTTCGGCTGGGCGCCTGGCGGGCTGCTAGGCGTCGGGGTGTTCTTCACGCTCAGCGGCTTCCTGATCACCAGCCTCCTGATCGAGCAATGGGCCGGGCCGCGGGGCATCAGGCTCGGCGACTTCTGGCTGAGAAGGGCACGCCGTCTCCTGCCCGCCTTGTTTGTCATGCTGGCCGTCGTCACCGCGTGGGTCACGATGGCCGACCGTGCGAGGCTGGCCACCTTGCGCGGCGCGGTCGGGGCGGCGGCCGGCTACTTCAGCAACTGGTACTACATCGCGAAGAGCCAGTCCTACTTCTCCAGGTTCGCGCCGCCGCAGCCGCTCGACCATTTGTGGTCGCTGGCCGTCGAGGAGCAGTTTTACCTGCTCTGGCCGCTTCTGCTGATGGCCGGACTGCTCTTCTTGCGCAAGCGAGGTAAGACGGCCCCCAGGTGGCTGATCGTGCCTACGGCTGCGCTGACCGCGATCTCGGTCTTCCTGATGATCCACCTGTACCAGCCGGGCCTTGACCCGACACGGGTATACGAAGGAACTGACACCCGTGCGTTCGGCCTGCTGATCGGCGCGATGCTGGCGCTGGCCTGGCCCGTCGGCCGAGCAGTCAAGGCAGGCAAGGGCGGACGCATAGCGCTCGACGTCGTCGGCGGCGCCGGCCTCATAACGATCGGCGTCATGATCTGGCGGGTGGGCGAGTACTCGCCGTTCGCCTACCGTGGCGGCCTCGTGCTGCTCTCCGCGGCGACCGCCGGCGTGGTCGCAAGCACCGCGGTACCGGGGACGCTGGTCGGCGCGGCGCTCGGCTGGAAGCCGCTGCGCTGGATCGGTGCCCGTTCCTACGGCATCTACTTGTGGCACTATCCGGTGATCGTCCTCACGACGCCGGCGAACGCGAAATTCAACCTGCTGCGCGCCTCGCTGCAGATCGCCGCTGCCATCGGCATTGCCGCGCTGTCCTGGCGGTTCGTCGAGGAACCCGTCAGGCAGGGCGCGATGGGCAGGGCCTGGAATCAGCTTCGCAGCGCAGGCTCATGGACCAGGCAGACCGCGACGCCAAGCACCAGCTTCAGTGGCCTCGGCGCGATCGCGGGCGGTGCCGCCGTGCTGGTCGTGGCCATGGTCGGCTTGTCAGGGGCCGTCCACGGCCCGGCCGGCGGCAACGGCGAGCCAAGCCAGGCCATCGCCGCGGGAAACAATCTTCAGCTCCCGGTAACCAAGTCGGTCGCGAAGCCGGCCAAGACCGCTCAGAAGGCAAAAGACCCCTGGCCCACGGCGACGCCGGCGGCCGGCCCGCTGCGGACGTCGTGCACGGCGGTTGCCCATATCGGTGACTCCACCTCTGACGGTCTCGTTGAGGCTGATTATTTGCCGAATCCAAAGCAGCGCATCGCGGCCAGGTACGAAGACGTAGGCGTCCAGAGCGTGGTGACAGATGTATCTGGGGCGCGGTCAGTAGTCGAAGTGCTTCCAGGCCAGGTCAACGGCTACAACGCGGCCAGGAACCTCATCAAGTCCGGCTTCCGCGGCTGCTGGGTTCTCGCGCTGGGCACCAACGACACCGCCGACGTCGCGGCCGGGTCCACGTACAGCCTCATGTACCGGATCAAGCGCATGATGTCGGCCGCCGACGGGATGCCCGTGATGTGGGTGAACGTGATCTCGCTGCTGAACAGCGGCCCTTACGCCGAGGCCAACATGGCCAGATGGGACCGCACGCTGCTGAAGGCCTGTGCTAGGTACCCGAACATGCGGGTGTTCAACTGGGCCGCGGAGGCCAAGCGCAAGTGGTTCATCAGCGACGGCATCCATTACACCTCGCTCGGCTACGAGCACCGGGCTCTCGACATCGCCGACGCCCTGGCCAAGGCCTTCCCTGCCATCGGCCACAGCGCAGGGTGCGAGGTAAGCAGCTAGTCTTCCACCCGGCCGCCGAGATAGCGCGCGAGGAACTTCTCCGCGGCCGCGTAGAAGACCATGCGGTTCTCCGGCTTGGCGAACCCGTGGCCCTCATCGGGGAACAGCATGTACTCATGCTCGATCCCTGCCGCCTTCATCGCCGCCACGATCTGCTCAGACTCCGCCTGCTTCACGCGAGGGTCATTAGCCCCCTGCGCGATCAGCATCGGGATCTTGATCTGGTCCGCGCGGGACAACGGTGACCTGGACCAGAGGAACTCGGCGTCCTTCGCCGGGTCGCCGACCCTGCGGTGGAACTGCGCGACCATCGGCGCCCAGTAAGGCGGGATCGTCTCGATCAGCGTCTTCAGGTTCGAAGGACCGACGATGTCGACCGCGCACCTGTACAGGTCGGGCGTGAACGTGGCCCCTGCCAGCGCCGCGTAGCCGCCGTAGGACCCGCCGAAGATCGCCACGCGCGCGGGGTCGGCCCAGCCCTTGCCGATCGCGTATGCGACGGCGTCGGTCAGGTCGTCCTGCATCTTGGCGCCCCACTCGCGGTCGCCGGCGTTGACGAAGTCCTTGCCGTACCCTGTGGAGCCGCGGTAGTTCACCTTCAGGCAGAGGTAGCCGCGGTTGGCGAACCACTGCGCGTTCGCGTTGTACCCCCACACGTCACGGACCCACGGTCCGCCGTGCACGTCGAGAACCGCCGGGAGCCCGGTGCGCGGTCCGCCAGGAGGGAACGTGGCGTATCCGTGAATGGTGAGCCCGTCCCTCGCCTTGAACTCGAAGGGCTCCATGTGCGAAAGCTGATACCTGGCAAGCTCAGGCTGGTGCTCGAACAGGAACGTGCCGGTCTTAGCTGCCCGGTCGTAAGCGTAGTAATGCACGGGGCCGTCGTCGTTGGCGAACGCGATCAGCCAGTTCTCATCAGCATCGTCCGCGCTGGAAAACATGGGGTCGCCAGGGTTCAGTGCCCTGATCGCCGCCAGATCACCGGCCACTCCCTGGTCAAGCACCAGGTAGTCGGACCTGTCCTTCTGAAAAACCACGATCTGCGGTTCCTTGGTGATCGGGCTCAGCCGTACGTCACTGACATCGGCGACAGGGTCGGAAGCAAGCACCGTCCGCGAGCCGCTGGCCAGGTCCACGTCTACTAGCCTGGCCGTCTCCGCGTCCACGGACGTGATCAGCCGCAGCGACTTGCCGTCGGCGCTGAACCCGACCGCGTCCGTGGTGAGCGCGTCATCGGCAGGTACCTCGAGCAGCAGCCGCCAGTCGTCTTCCGCGCTGTCACGCACCAGAATCCGGAGCGAACCATCGGGCAGCGGCTCGAACGTCCCGCGCACGACGAGCTGGGAGTCGGCGATCCACCCGAGGAAGCCAGGGTTCTCGAGTTCCCTGGTCAGCTCTCCGGTGACCAGGTCGACGCGGTAGACGTCGTGCAGTTCCTTGTTGTCCTTGTTGAGGCCGATAAGCAACTCGGAAGGAAAGCCGGGCTCCATGGCCACAAGCTGGGTTTGCACGCCGTCGAAAGGCGTCAGGTCGCGCCGCTCCATCGTTTCAAGATCAACATCATAGAGCCGCCAATTTTCATCACCGCCTGTGTCTTGCAGGTAAAGCAGGTGGCGGTTGTCGTGCGCCCAGGCGAAGGTACGTATCCCGCGGTCGGTGTCGTCGGTCACGACCTCCGCTGCGCGCAGGTCAATGCCCGCCTCTTTGTCCACGGCCGTAAGCCACACGTTCAGCACGCCGTTGCGGGGCGCTATCCAGGCCAGGCGGCTGCCGTCGGGGGAAAGCCTGGGCGCCACTCGCTCTGGGTTACCGAACAGGACCTGACGTGGAATGAGATCGGTCATGCCTGTACCTAACCACGGGCAGGTGCCGCCGGCGCAACCTGGTTGGCTAGTTAAGGGCTCCGCTGCTGGCAAACTTGACCGTCATGGACGGTCACTCAGAGGCGATCGTCGACCTGACCGCTGTCCGGGCCAACGTGGCTGCTTTGGTCAAGCACGCCAGCAGCGCCTCGGTCATGGCGGTGGTCAAGTCGGACGGTTACGGTCACGGACTGGTACCCACCGCCGCCGCCGCGCTGGCGGGCGGCGCTACCTGGCTTGGCGTCGGGCAGATAAGCGAGGCGGTGGCCTTGCGCAAGGCCGGCGTGTCCGTGCCTGTGCTCTGCCTGCTGGCCGCGCCGGACGCCGCGCACGCGGACGCCATCGCCGTCGGCGTCGACCTCAGCGCGGGCACGGCAGGCCTGGTGCGCCAGATCGGGGCGGCGGCACTCGAGGCTGGCCGCCCGGCCCGGCTGCACCTGAAGATTGATACCGGCATGAGCCGTGGCGGCGCAACCAGGCGTGACTGGCCTGACGTGATCGCGGCGGCTCTGGCCGAGCAGGCCGAGGGCCGCTGCGAGATAGCCGGGATCTGGTCGCACCTGGCCTGTGCCGACATTCCAGGGCACCCGTCGGTCGATCTTCAGCTCGAAGCGTTCACCGAGGCACTCGCCCGGGCGCGACTGCTCGGCGTCGGGCCGGTCGTCAGGCACCTGGCGAATACCCCTGCCCTGCTGACCCGGCCGGATACCTGGTTCGACCTGGTGCGCCCTGGCGGCGGCGTCACCGGCCTCTGCACGCTGCCAGGCGGGCCACCGAAGTGGCTGAGGCCCGCGATGACTGTCAGGACGCATCTGGTTCAGGCGAAGAGCGTGCCGGCCGGTACCGGGGTCTCTTACGGGCACAGGTACGTGACGGCGGCACCGACCAGGCTCGGGCTGATACCGCTCGGTTATCACGAAGGGATTCCCCGCTCAGGACGTAACACCGCCCAGGTCTTTATCCGCGGCACCAGGATGACGATCAGCGGCACCGTCTGCATGAATCAATGCGTTGTCGATGCCGGTGAAGTGCCCGTCGAAGCGGGTGATGAGGTCATATTGTTCGGTCCCGGAGATCACGGCGAGCCCACCGCCCAGGAGTGGGCCGACGTGCTTGACACGCTGTCTTACGACATTGTCACCAGGTTTACTGGCAAGATCCCCAGAAGCTACTCTGGAGTAACCGAGGCGGAGACCGTGGCTGTTCAGGCCGCCCTCGCCGGCTCGCTTGACACCGTACCTGGGGGTTCCGCGGGACTGGAGGTCTGATGGTTAGCTGGCGGCGGCTCACCGGCGTGGCTGGGCTCGCGGCCGGTGCGATAGCCGCGGGGGCGGGCGCCTTGGTCATCGCAGAGAAGATCGCGGTGGGCCGGATTAAGCTGCGGCCTGACCCGGCGGCCGACGAGTCTTTCGGTGCCGTGCTCGGCACGGAACTTACCGTGCTCGCTGACGACGGCCTGCCGCTGCACGTTCAGGTGAGCGGCCCGGCCAGCGCCCCGGCGACGATCATCTTCAGCCATGGCTACGCGCTGAACGCCGACGTGTGGTACTACCAGCGGGCCGCGTTCGATCACAGGTACCGGTGCGTGTTCTATGACCAGCGCAGTCACGGCAGGTCAGGCCGGTCCGACCCGGAACTGGTCAGCATCGACCAACTCGGAGCCGACCTGCACGCGGTGATCGAGGCGGTGGCGCCAGGCGATGCGCCGGTGATCCTGGTCGGTCATTCCATGGGCGGCATGACGATCATGGCGCTTGCCGATCAGCATCCGGAAATGTTCGGCAGCAAGGTCATCGGCGTCGTGCTGATCGCGACCACGGCCGGCGCCGTCGATCCGCTGCCCTGGATGCCTTCTGTGCTGCGGCCGGCGGTGCGGATGGCGGTGCCTTCGATGATGACCGGCGCGTCGAAGGGACGCATCGCCGGCGTGGTGGAGCGGAGCAGGCAGTCCGCCAGCGATCTCGCCTTCCTCGGCACCAGGCACCTTGCCTTCGGCGATCCAGGGGTCAGCCCGACCGTCGTCGATTTTCTGGAACGGGTAATACGATCCACGCCGATTGACGTTGTCGCTGATTTCTACGTTGCCCTTGTCGGGCACGAGAAAAGGCACGCGCTGAAAGTGCTCGGCAATGTTCCCGTGCTCGTGCTGGTCGGCGACAAGGACCGCATCGTGTCCCCCGCCATGTCGGAGGAGATCGCCGCGGCCATCAAGGGCGCCGTGCTTGTCGAGGTGCGGGACGGCGGTCACGTGGTGATACTCGAGCACCCTGACGAAGTTAACGCGGCACTAGCCGACCTCGTGGCCAGGGCACTGGCCAAGTACCTGCGCGATGGATGAGCCGCAGGTACTCGTTCCTGGCGCGGCGCAGATGCGCGAGCTTGGCAGAAGACTGGCCGGCCTGCTGCGGGCCGGTGATCTGGTGGTGCTCACCGGGCCGCTCGGCGCGGGCAAGACCACGCTGGTACAGGGGATAGGGGCCGGGCTCTTCGTGCGCGGGCCGGTGACCTCGCCGACCTTCGTCATCGCGCGTGTGCATCCCTCGCTGTCAGGCGGACCTGACCTGGTGCACGCCGACGCCTACCGGCTCGGCAGCCGGCTGGAGGTCGACGATCTTGACCTGGATGCCGATCTTGACCATTCCGTCACCATCGTCGAATGGGGCGAGGGCCTGGTCGAGCCGCTCGGTGACGGCTACCTGAGCATCACCATCAGCATGCGGGGCGCGGCAGCGGCCGACGGCGGCGAAGATGGCGGCGAAGATGGCGACGAGCCGAGATTGGTGGCCGTTGCTGGTCATGGCGACCGCTGGCAGGAGATGGCCGCGGAACTTCACCAGCTAATGGGCAAGCGGCCGCTCAAGCGCGGCAGGCCGGGAGGCCGGCCGGGAAAGTGAACCGGCGCCTAATTGTTCTGATCTGTCACTCATGACCTTGGTTGCCGCGACTAAACTGCCGTATTCATCGAGCCGGACGCCTGGCAGGAGGCGCAGTGACTGAGCAGGGTTACCCGCCACGTCAGCCTGGCCACTCCGGGCGCGGCCGGTCAGGCACCCGGCATGACTCGCGAGAGTCGCCCGCATCGCGCAACAGCGGCTGGCAAATGCTCGACGCTTTCGACTCAGCGGCTGATCACGATAGCGAAGTGCCGCCCTGGGCAGGGCCAGGCATCGAGCCGGTGCGACCCGTGCGCCGGTCCAGGGCAGCCCAGCCGGCCAGCAGGGTCGCTCCGCAGGTCACTGAAGAAGAACCAGAGCAGGACCGGCCCGCACCCAAGGCGCCATCGCCCAGGCGAAGCCGCGCGGCGGAAACCCGCCGCAGGCGTTCCCGCAGGCGGCTGGTTACCTGGGGTGTCGCCGCAGTGGTCATCATTATCCTGGCCGGGGCCGGGTACTACGTGAGCAGGCCGTCACCCCCGCCGCAGCGGTACGTCACCACCTTGCTGAAAGGGGAGTACAGCACCGTGCCTAACGCCTGCAAGGTGCTCTCTGCCCCGGCGCTCAGGCAGTTCCTCGGAGGCAACCCGCCTAAGGGCGTCCAGTCGAGCAGCGGTGGCGGCAAAAGCGATTGCACGTACCAGTTCGACGCCAAGCCGATCTTCCGGGTGCTCGACATCACGATCGCGGCCTACAGTCCAAGCCTCATCGCTCCTGGCGACGGCAGCGCGACGAGTTACGCCACCTACACGTTCAACCAGACCAAGCAGGTGTTCGTGCAGCCGCCGAAGCACCTGCCGCAGCCTCCTGCCAAGGTCACGACCGTCGCCCTCGGCAACGAGGCGCTAAGCGCGGCGCAGGTCTACCACGTAGGACCCGTACAGGACCGGGCAACGGTCGTCGCGAGGTGGCACAACGTCCTGATCACGGCCAGCCTCTGGGCAACTGCCAGCGGCGGCTTCGGTCCCGTTTCGATGTCGCAGCTTGAAGCCGGCGCCCTCGGTGCCGCCCGCGCCACCTTGACCGTCGTGAAGGCACAGCCCGCCGTACAGTAACCGCCGCGGGCGACCACGGCCACGGCAGGCAACTCTGGCACGGGGACTCGCGGCGGGTGACTAGGCTCATACATCGTGCTAATCCTCGCCTTCGACACCGCGACGCCCGCGGTGACCGTCGCGCTGCATGACGGCACCCGCGTGCTCGCGCGGGAGTCTGCCGTCGACTCACGGCGTCATGGCGAACTGCTTGCCCCGGCGATCGCGACCGTGCTCGCGGCAACGGGGACGGCTGCCGGCGACCTGAGCGGCATCGGGGTCGGGGTCGGGCCAGGCCCTTACACCGGCCTGCGAGCCGGCGTCGTGACCGCCCGGGTTCTCGGCAGCGCCCTGGGCATCCCGGTCGACGGCGTGTGCACGCTGGACATCATCGCGGAGGAGGCCAGGCACCTCGCGGGCGGCGAGTTCATCGTGGCGACCGACGCGAGGCGCCGCGAGCTCTACTGGGCCAGGTACTCAGGTGACGGGGAACGGCTATCTGGCCCGGACGTGAGCCGGCCGGCTGAGTTGCCTGATGGGTGTCCTATGGCCGGAGAAGGAGCAGTGCTTTATGAGCTCAGAGGGCGGATCGACCCCGCCTACCCTGACGCCGCGATTCTTGCGGCCATGGTCGCTGAGCGGATGCTTGCAGGGAAAGCCGCGGGACCAGCAGAGCCGCTGTACCTGCGCAGGCCTGACGCCAGGGAGCCTGGGCGGCCGAAGCGGGTCACCCCCGCCGCGCCCGCGCGGGCGGTGACGCGATGAGTGTCGTGCTGCGCCAGATGACGGCCGATGACCTCGCCGGGGTCGTCGAGCTCGAGCGGTCTGTGTTCGGCGAGGAAGCGTGGACGACCGAGATGCTGCTCGGCGAGCTTGAGCAGCAGCCCGCGAGCAGGCACTACCTGGTGGCCTGCGACGGCGGTGAGATAGTCGGCTACGGCGGCCTGCTCGGGGCCGGCCAGCAGGCCGACGTGGTCACGGTTGCCGTCGCAGTCGGCTGCTGGGGGCATGGCATCGGCTCGGCACTGCTCGAGGCGCTGATGGAGGAAGCCAGGAGGCGCGGTTGCACCGAGATCTTCCTTGAGGTCCGCACCGACAACGCCCGCGCCCAGGATCTTTACCGCCGGCACGGCTTCACCCGGATAGGCATCAGACGCGGCTATTACCAGCCATCAGGCGCCGACGCTCTGGTCATGCGCCGCGACCTTCTCGCTGCTGTCGAGGAGCATCGATGATGGGCACCCAGGCTCCCCTGGTGCTTGGCATCGAGTCGTCTTGCGACGAGACAGGCGTCGGACTGGTTCGCGGGCACGAACTGCTCGCCGACGCCGTTGCCTCGAGCGTCGCTGAGCATGCCCGCTTCGGCGGGGTGGTGCCAGAGGTAGCCAGCAGGGCGCACCTTGAGGCGATGATTCCTTCCGTGCGGCGCGCGCTCGATACGGCCGGTGTCACGCTCGGACAGGTTGACGCGATCGCGGTCACGGCCGGGCCAGGACTCGCGGGCGCGCTGCTCGTGGGCGTCTGCGCCGCCAAGGCCTACGCGCTGGCGCTCGGCAAGCCGCTCTACGGCGTCAATCACCTGGCCGCGCATGTCGCCGTCGATCAGCTCGAGCACGGGCCGCTGCCGGCCCCGGCCGTGGCCTTGCTCGTCTCAGGCGGGCACTCATCGCTTCTGCTCGTTCGCGACCTGACAAGTGATCTAGTCCCCCTGGGCGCGACCATCGATGACGCGGCGGGGGAGGCCTACGACAAGGTCGCGAGGCTGCTCGGGCTGCCGTTCCCAGGCGGGCCGCCGATCGATGCCGCGGCGGGAACTGGCGACGCGCGGGCAATCGCGTTCCCCAGGTCGAAATACGCCGACGGCACCTTCGATTTTTCCTTCTCCGGCCTGAAAACCGCTGTGGCCAGATGGGTCGAAGCGCGGGAAGCGGCCGGAACGCAAGTGCCGGTAGGCGACGTCGCCGCCTCGTTTCAGGAAGCGGTGGCCGACGTGCTGACCAGGAAGGCGGTCGACGCCTGCCTGGCTCAGGGCGTTGACCACCTGGTGATCAGCGGCGGGGTCGCCGCCAACTCCCGGCTGCGTTCGCTCGCGGCCGCCCGCTGCGAGGCGGCGGGCATAACTCTGCGAGTGCCAAGGCCAGGGCTGTGCACCGACAACGGGGCGATGGTCGCCACGCTAGGGTCCGACTTGCTTGCGGCCGGCATACCCCCGTCACCGCCCGGCTTCGCCGCCGACTCAGGACTGCCTGTAACCGCGATCCTGGCCGCCTGAACTTCCCTCGCGGCTCCCGCGAGCTTCAGAGGCGGATCGCGCGGATGGCGAGGGTCGTCATCGGGAGCTGGAATTCGCCGCAGGCGGTTTCCGGCGTCTTCGCCAGGAAGGTGCGGACGCGCCCGAGCGCCTGCTCTCGTTCGCCAGGCTCCATGATCAGGAAAGCCGAGTGCGTGCTCAGCGTGGCCACCAGCGAATCCGCGGTCCTGGTCTGACTGTTAGGGAACTCCTCTTCCTCGGCCCGCTTGAACAGGCCCTGGCCCGCCTGGTCGAGCCAGCCGGTCATGCCCTCATCGTCACGCTCATCGCCGCCGATAGGGACGACGGTGCGCCTCCCGCTTGCCTCATGCAGGCTCGCGACCCAGCCGACCCGGTTGTCGTCGGCGTTCCAGAGTCCGCCGAGCACGCCGCCTGGCCGAAGAACCCTTGCCATCTCGGGAATCGCGCGGTCAAGATCGAACCAGTGTGCCGCCTGGCCAGCGAGCACCGCATCGACCGAGGCATCGGGCAGCGGGATCTCCTCAGCCTTGCCCTCTATCGCGGTCACGCCAGGCAACTGGCGGCGGAGCTCAGCGAGCATGTCCTGGTCGGGTTCGACGGCGATCACGGCAAGCGGTCCGCCCGCCAGGCGGAGGCCGGCGAGCTGACCGGTCAGCTTGCCTGTGCCCGCGCCGAGGTCGAGAACGTCGATCGGCCGTCGCTGCCCGGCTCCGCTGGCGACAGGAGCCAGTACCCAGCGAACGGCTTCGAGGGCGTAGTCTGGCCTGTGCTGCGCATACTGCGAGGCGGCCGATCCGAATGACTTTGCTCGCCGCGCGTACTGCTCGGTTGACCGGTAGGCGGGCGGATCGGTATCGCTGACCTGGTTCGCGTCGTCCATGCGATGCACAGTACCTCGGATTTGACTGGCAGACTCTGCCCGGCTAGTGTGCGGGATTGGCACTCGATGGTGTAGAGTGCTAACGCGACGAGGATGGTCTGGCACCCGCGACGGCAGGCCCCATGGTCGCCTCTCTAGTAACCAAAGCTAGGAAACCAGAGCTAGCCCTTTCCGTAAGGGGGAGGTCAGATCGTGACGACCGCCACCAAGGTTGTTATCAAGCCGCTTGAAGACCGGATCGTTGTACGCCCGCTCGATGCTGAGCAGACGACCGCATCCGGGTTGGTAATCCCGGACACCGCCAAGGAGAAGCCGCAGGAGGGCGAGGTCATCGCCGTTGGACCAGGCCGGTTCGACGACGCTGGCGCCAAGCGCGTTCCTATGGACGTCAAGGTTGGCGATGTCGTGCTCTACAGCAAGTACGGCGGCACGGAAGTCAAGTACGCGGGCGAGGAGTACCTGGTCCTCTCCGCCCGTGACGTGCTCGCAGTCATCGAGAAGTAAGCGAGTTCGCTCGCTGACGCCGCCCCGCCTGGCCCGGCCCGGCGGGGCGGCGTTATGACCAGCCCTTAAGACGAATATCAGAGCTACCAACCGAGGTGCTGCATGGCCAAGAGCCTGGATTTCGATGAGGACGCGCGACGGGCGCTTGAGCGTGGTGTTGACAAGCTCGCCGACGCCGTCAAGGTGACGCTCGGCCCTAGGGGCCGCAACGTCGTCATCGACAAAAAGTGGGGTGCCCCCACGATCACGAACGACGGTGTCACCGTCGCACGTGAGATCGAGCTTGAGAACGCTCAGGAGAACCTGGGTGCGCAGCTCGCTAAGGAAGTCGCCACGAAGACCAACGACGTGGCTGGTGACGGTACTACGACCGCGACCGTGCTGGCGCAGGCGATGGTCCACGAAGGACTCCGCAGCGTCGTCGCGGGCGCGAACCCGATGTCGCTGAAGCGCGGCATCGACGCTGCCGCCGTTTCCGTGTCAGAGAGCTTGCTCAAGGGAGCTCGCGAAGTGGAGGAGCGCAGCGAGATCGCCAACGTCGCGACGATCTCCGCGCAGGACGCGAAGGTCGGCGCGATCATCGCCGATGCGTTCGACAAGGTCGGCAAGGACGGCGTGATCACCGTCGACGAGTCGCCGACGATGGGCCTCGAGCTTGAGTTCACCGAGGGCCTGCAGTTTGACAAGGGTTACATCTCGGCCTACTTCATCACGGACCAGGACCGGATGGAGGCCGTGCTCGACGACGCCTACGTCCTGCTGCACAACAGCAAGATCTCGAACATGGTCGACCTGCTGCCACTGCTCGAGAAGGTGGCGCAGGTACGCAAGCCGATGCTGATCGTGGCCGAGGACGTGGACGGCGAGGCGCTTTCCACCCTGGTCGTGAACAAGATCCGCGGCCTGCTCAACGTGGTCGCCGTGAAGGCGCCCGGGTTCGGTGACCGGCGCAAGGCCATGCTTGAGGACATGGCGATCCTGACCGGCGGTCAGGTCATCGCAGAGGAGATCGGCCTGAAGCTCGAACTGGCCGACCTTGACCTGCTCGGCAAGGCCCGCCGGATCGTGGTCACTAAGGACACGACGACGCTCATCGACGGTGCGGGCGAGCAGGACGCGATCACGGACCGGATCAGGCAGCTCAAGTCCGAGATCGAGAACTCGACCTCGGACTGGGACAAGGAGAAGCTGCAGGAGCGCGTCGCCAAGCTTTCCGGCGGCGTGGCCGTGCTGCGTGCAGGGGCTGCGACTGAGGTCGAACTCAAGGAGAAGAAGCACCGCCTTGAGGACGCGATCTCGGCCACGAGGGCCGCGATCGAGGAAGGCATCATCGCCGGCGGCGGCAGTGCGCTCGTTCAGGCTTCTGTTGCCCTTGGCGACCTTGGCCTGTCAGGCGACGAGGCCACAGGTGTCGGCATCGTCAGGCGGGCTCTGCTCGAGCCGGCCCGCTGGATCGCGCTCAACGCGGGCGCGGAAGGCGGTGTAGTCGTCGCCGCGATCGCCGACATGGCCCCTGGCCACGGCTACAACGCTGAGACCGGCGAGTACGGCGACCTGATGGCCCAGGGCGTCATCGACCCGGTCAAGGTGACCAGGTCGGCCGTCCAGAACGCCGCTTCGATCGCAGGCATGCTGCTCACCACGGAGGCCCTGGTGACCGACAAGCCGGAAAAGGAAGCCGCAGAGAACGGCCACGGCCACAGCCACGGCGGCCACGGCCACACCCACTAAGCACTAACGCTGCCGGGGGCCGGGATCTGCGAGCAGATCCCGGCCCCCGGCATTTCCGGCACTCCAGGCTGCGAGGCCCCGCATCGCTCCTGTGCCCCGGCGCGGGCGCCGGGCCTGGTTTCCATGATCACGGAAGGTTCTGGGCCGCGGGTGACGCGGGGATTCCGCGCTGAGGTCACGCCGGGCCAAGGCCCTCCGGGGCCGGGCCGCTGCCTGAAGTGAGCCGCTGGCCGGCAGCGGTTCACCGCATCACCCGCCGCCCGGCCCGTAACCAGGCAACCCCCCCATCCGGGCGCGCGCCCAGCACCCAGACCCGCCCGCCGCCGCCCCGCCCAGCCCCGGCCTCCGGCCCCCGGCCTCCGGCCCCCGGCCTCCGGCCTCCGGCCCCGGCCCCGGCCTCCGGCCCCGGCCTCCGGCCCCGGCCGGCCAGCAGCATCAAGTAGCCAGCGATGCTGCCCGCCCTGCCCCGGCTACAACAACGAAGTCGCAGCGATGTCACCCCGACAGCATCAAATGACCACCGTTGTGGTTAGATTCGCCCCGGCAGCAGCAACGCGGGGCCACCGATGCTGCCCGCCCCGGCACCAAGCCCCCGCCGGCCTCGTGCCGGTGCTTTCGCCGGCCTGGCGCGGGTGCTTCCGTCGGCCTGGTGCCGGTGCTTTCGCTGAGGTCAACGCCGGCTCCGCCGGCCGCCTGGGCCGGTCAACATCAAACCCTGGTTTGATGGGGTGCACGCACCACCAAACCCCGGTTTGATGGGGTCGGCCCGTGCCGGGTCGTCCGGCGAGTTGGCTCCGTAACCTTGCAGCTCACCACACGAGCCCGGCCATTACCACGTTCACCGCAAGTAACGCTGGCCCCACGTCGTGTCGGCGTAGCGGTTTGCCGACGGCGGCGCAGGACCCGTGCAATACGTTGGGCGGCGGGGCGGCCAGGCGGGTGGGTGTGCCGGGATGGTGTTCAGAGGCTGTGCAGAGGGAAAGCTGAGCGATCGCACTGCAGACCCTGCGAAACTTCTTGATCGATTGACTTGACGGACGGCAGCCGATTGAGACGGGAGCGATGCGATGGCACGGCGGCGACGGTGGCTCGGCTTCGTTATTGGCAGCGTGATCGCAGTCGTGGTGCTCGCCGTTGGAGCGCCGTTTGTCTATATCCATTTCATTGAGGGAGCAGCACCTAAGCCGCTTTCACTTGGCTCGCATTCAAGCAGCTCGAGTTCGCCTGCAAGCACGCCCGTCGCCAGCGGGTCGACCACGGTCTCGTCGGTTGACGGGGCCTGGCGGGCAGGCGCCGGGTCGATTGTCGGCTACCGGGTCAAAGAGGTACTGGTCGGACAGAACAATGTCGCGGTCGGACGCACGAGCTCGGTCAAGGGAAGCCTGGTCATCGGCGGTGCCGGCACTAAGGGCGCGACCGTCGAGTCGGCTGCGTTCAGCGTGCGGATGGCCACCATTCACAGCGACCAGAGCGAGCGGGACGTTCAGTTCGACGGCCGGATCATGGACGTCGCCGCCTATCCGACCGGTAAGTTCACGCTGACTCACCCGATAGCGCTCGGCTCGGCACCTCCGGTGGGCGAGGTGAAGAGTTACCAGGCGAAGGGAGACCTCACCCTCCACGGTCACACCAGGCCGGTTACCTTCACCGTGTCCGCCGAGCGAACCTCATCAGGAATCAGGATCTCAGGGTCCATCCCGGTCAAATTCGCCGACTGGGACATACCGAACCCGAGCTTCGGCACGTTCGTCACTACCGCTGACAACGGCGTGCTTGAGTTCCTGCTGACCTTCGTCAAGGGCTGATGAGGCTGGTGCTGCCGTCGGCCAGCAAGCTCCAGCCTGGATTGTGCGCGACCTCCCACGGGTGCCCGTCCGGATCGATGAACATCCCTGAGTAGCCGCCCCAGAAGGTGCCCGCAGGCTCGCGGCCGATCGCCGCTCCTGCACTCCTGGCTTCCTCGATGACGGTGTCCACCTCCGCCGGAGAGCGCACGTTATGTGCCAGGGTGACGCCGCCCCAGCCGCCGGTGTCACTGACCGCGCTGTCCTCCGCCAGCAAGGAACGATCCCACAACGCAAGGACCATCCCGCCCGCCTGGAAGAAGGCGATGTCATCGTTGTCCTCGGACGGCCGCCAGCCGAGGGCACGATAGAACTGCTTTGCCCGGCCTAGGTCACTAACTCCGAGCGTGATCACGCTCACTCGCTGCTCCATGCCTGCGACGCTATCCGGGAGGTATGACAATTTAGCGATCGTGAGGTTGCCAGTGACAGACCTGGTGGCGGCGCAGCCGCTCAAGTACGCCAGAGGACTGACTTCGGAACTGGCCGCCGCCTGCGGTGAGCGGTTGCTCGCCGGATACCTGCACGGCTCGGCGGTGCTCGGCGGCTGGACGGAGGAGCGCAGTGATGTCGATGTGCTCGTGATCGTGGCCGACGACATCGATGTGACAAAGATCGACGCGGCGAAAGAGATCCTCATCGCGGCGAGGGAAGACTGTCCTGGACGAGGCCTGGAGATCAGCCTGGTAACGGCGGCGGAGGCGGCGGTGCCTGGCCCGCCCTTCGGTTTCGTCCTGCATGGCGGCGATCAGCGGCTCGTGGACGGTGCTGACGTGCCGGGCGGCGACGATGACCTGCTCATGCACTACGCGGTATGCCTGGCCGCCGGCTATGCGCTGCTCGGACCGCCGCCACGGGCCCTCATCGGACCCGTCGGGCGGCCGGCGCTGCTGAGCTATCTGGCCGCGGAACTTGACTGGGGGCTGACCAACGCGCCCGAATGTTATGCCGTACTTAACGCGTGCCGCGCGCTTGAGTTCACGCTGACCGGCCAGATCATGAGCAAGGTAGACGGCGGCATCAGCGCCTTGCGGCGCGGACTTGAGCCGACGGACCTGATCGCTCGCGCACTCGACCAGCAGCGAGGGCTGGCCGCTCCTCAGTCCTGCGGACCAGAGGCGGTCGCTTTCGCGGGCGAGATCCAGACGCTGATTCGCGCGGCGATCGTGACAGTTACCTGATCAGGTAGCTTACCGATGCTGGCGGCGAGCGCACCGGAGTCTGTGTGCCACGAGTTCGGCCCCATGGTGACCAGAGCGGCCACGGAGTCGTGGTCAAGCGACAGCCTGGCGCTGTAGTCGCGGGTCGTGGCCGAGCTGAAGTAGGGAGCTAGCTTGCTGGCCAGGCGATCTTCCTTTCTGGAGTCGATCCCGATCAGGGCAAGCGGGTCCGCCAGTTCAAGCAGGTGCGAAGGGGCGGGCGTTACCACGATGAGCCGTCCGCCCGGCCGCAAGATCCGGTGGGACTCCGCGCCCGCACGGGGCGCGAACACGTTGAGAACCAGGTCAGCGGCCGAGCTCCGGACGGGCAAGGCCCGCCAGGCGTCGGCTCCGACGGCACAGATTCTCCGGTGGGCACGTGCCGCGAGCCGGAGGGCGCTCTTGGAGAGGTCGAGCGCGATTCCGGTATAAGACGGCAGCCTGTCGAGCATGGCCCCGAGGTAGTAGCCCGTTCCAGCGCCGATGTCGACCACGCACCCCATGTCCGTGCCTGGTACCTGCGCGCAAGCGAGGTCGGCGACCGCGGTGGCCAGGCCGGCGAAATGCCCGGTCCCGAGGAAGGTCTCGCGGGCAGTGATCATCTCGTTCGTGTCGCCCGAGTTCCGTGAGCCACCAGAGGGCAGCAGGTTCACGTACCCTGCCCTGGCGATATCGAAAGAGTGACCGACGCCGCACTTGAGCGCCTTCGCTTGCCTGGTCAGCGCCTGATCTCCGGCACATTGCGGGCACCGCAGGTACCCGAGTGCTTCGTCGATCATCGCGATTCCTTTTGGAGTACGGCGGCGATAAGCACCTGCCTGTTCCGGCTCGGGCCTGCGGAAAGCGAGCCTACTAAGATGTAACGCATCGACGGCACCGCGCAGGCACGGAGTGAGATGAACGACGACGCGAAATTCGGCCCGCCCGCCCTGACCTTCGACGACGTGCTGCTGCTGCCCGCGCACTCACAGTTGCTGCCCAGCGAGGCGGACACAACCGCGAGACTGACCAGGGGCGGCATTAGTCTCCGCGTGCCCTTGCTGTCCTCGGCGATGGATACGGTGACCGAGGCGACGATGGCGGTGGCGATGGCGCGGCAGGGCGGCGTCGGCGTGCTGCACCGCAACCTGTCCGTCGAGGACCAGGCCAGGCAGGTTGACATCGTCAAGCGCTCAGAGGCCGGGATGATCACCAATCCGGTGACATGCGGACCTGAGGCCACGATCGGTGAGGTCGAGGAACTGTGCGGCCGTTACCGCATCTCTGGCGTCCCTGTGGTCTCAGAAGAGGGAGTGCTGCTCGGCATCATCACGAACAGGGACATCAGGTTCGAGCAGGAACACAGCAAGCGTGCTGGTGAGGTCATGACCTCGATGCCGCTGATCACGGCGCCTGTCGGGGTCTCTCGCGAGCAGGCGCTTAAGCTCCTGTCCGCCAACAAGGTGGAGAAACTGCCGCTCGTCGACGCCCAGGGACTGCTTCGCGGCCTGATCACTGTGAAGGACTTCACTAAGAGCGAGAAGTTCCCGCACGCGACGAAGGATGAGCACGGACGGCTGATGACCGGTGCCGCGGTCGGTGTCGGTGCCGACGCCAAAAGACGGGCTCAGGCTCTCGTAGACTCCGGAGTTGACTTCCTTGTCGTGGATACGTCCCACGGGCACTCCCAGTCGGTGCTCGACATGGTCGCTCAGCTCAAGGCCAATCTCCGCACCGAGGTCATCGGCGGTAACGTCGCCACCCGCTCAGGTGCACAGGCGCTGATCGACGCCGGTGCAGACGCCGTCAAAGTCGGTGTCGGGCCTGGCTCGATCTGCACCACTCGGGTGGTCGCCGGCGTGGGCGTACCGCAGGTGACCGCGATCTACGAGGCCTCGCTCGCGGCCCGGCCATCAGGCATCCCGGTGATCGGCGACGGCGGCGTGCAGTTCTCTGGCGACATCGCGAAGGCGATCGCCGCAGGGGCTGACACGGTGATGCTCGGCAGCCTGCTGGCCGGCTGCGAGGAAGCGCCTGGCGAGATGGTGATGATCGGGGGCGAGCAGTTCAAGCTGTACCGCGGCATGGGATCCATTGGCGCCATGCGAAATCGTGAGCGCGGCAGGTCCTACTCCAAGGACAGGTACTTCCAGGACGATGTGCTGCGCGAGGACAAGCTGGTACCTGAGGGCGTCGAAGGCCGGGTACCTTACCGCGGTTCGCTTGCCGTGGTCGCCGGGCAACTCACCGGCGGGCTCCGCGCCGCCATGGGCTATTGCGGTGCCCGGACGATCGGCGAGCTTCAGGAAGCCAGGTTTATCCAGATCACGGGTGCCGGACTGGCGGAAAGCCACCCGCACGATATCCACATGGTGACCGAGGCGCCGAATTACAGTGTCCACAGGCCGTAGCGCGGCGGGCGCCAGTCTCCGCTGCCTTTTGGCAGACTAAAGAAGTGACCCAAGTAGAGATAGGCCGCGGCAAGAGCGGCCGTCGCGCGTACGCGCTCGATGAGATCGGTATTGTCCCCTCGCGCCGGACCAGGCGGCCGGAAGACGTGTCGATCGCCTGGCAGATCGATGCCTACCGGTTCGAGTTGCCACTGGTGACCGCCCCGATGGACAGCGTGGTCTCCCCGGCGACTGCCGTGGTGATCGGCAAGCTCGGCGGCTTGCCCGTGCTCGACGTTGAGGGTGTCTGGACCAGGTATGACGATCCTGAACCGCTGCTTGCTGAGGTAGCGGGGCTCGATGACCTGGCTGCCGTTGGCCGGCTGCAGCAGATCTACACCGAGCCGATCAAGGACGAACTGGTCGGTCAGCGGATCGCCGAGATAAGGGCGGCCGGCGTCACGATCGGTGCCCGGCTTTCGCCGCAGCGGACGCTGCGCTATCACAAGGCGGTGATCGACGCGGGCGCCGACTTCGTCGTGATCAGGGGCACGACGGTGTCGGCAGAGCACGTGTCAAGCCAGGCGGAGCCGCTCAACCTGAAACGGCTGATCTACGAGCTTGACGTGCCGGTGATCGTAGGCGGCTGCGCGACCTATACAGCCGCTTTGCACCTGATGCGTACTGGTGCGGCTGGTGTGCTCGTCGGCTTCGGCGGCGGCTCAGGGCAGACGACCGCGGCGGTGCTCGGCGTGAAGGTGCCGATGGCGACGGCGGTAGCTGACGTTGCTGCGGCGCGACGGGAATACATGGACGAATCGGGCGGCCGTTACGTGCATGTGATAGCCGACGGCGGCATGACTCGCAGCGGCGATATCGCCAAGGCGCTCGCGCTCGGCGCTGACGCGGTCATGGTCGGCTCGCCGATCGCCAAGGCGGCCGAGGCTCCTGGCCGGGGCTTTCACTGGGGCAGCGAGGCTCATCACCCCGAGTTGCCGCGTGGCGACCGGCTCAGAGTCGGGACGATCGGCACACTTGAACAGATACTGCACGGACCTTCGACCGTCGCCGACGGATCGATGAACCTGATGGGCGCGCTCAGGCGGACGATGGCGACCTCGGGTTACTCGGACCTGAAAGAGTTCCAGCGCGTCGAGGTCACGGTGACGCCCGCATCGGCCCCGGCCTGGACGGCCGCCGCCGTCACGGCTGCGGGCCCGACCCACTGAAGCCGGGCAAGGCGGTGCCTTAGGATGCCGGTCGGAGGGGTCGGGGGGTCGTCGACCGAGGCCAGCACGGGTAGCTTTTGATTGTGAGAACAGGCGGAACGGCCAAGCTCGGTCCGGAAGAACGCAGGACAGCGCTGGACGCGCTGGGTCGCGATGAGCTGCAGGTACTTGTGGTTGGCGGGGGCGTCGTCGGGTCTGGCGTGGCGCTCGACGCCGTGACCAGGGGCCTGTCGACTGGCCTTGTCGAGGCCAGGGACTTCGGCTCTGGGACCTCGTCGCGGTCGAGCAAGCTCATCCACGGCGGCCTGCGTTACCTTGAGCAACTCGACTTCGGCTTGGTGAGGGAGGCACTGACCGAGCGGGCACTCCTGCTGCAGCGGATAGCGCCACACTTGATCAAGCCGGTTTCCTTCCTTTTTCCCTTTACGCACCACGGCTGGGAACGCGCTTACGTCGGGGCGGGCGTCGGCATGTACGACTTGCTCGGCATCTCTCGTGGCCAGGTCAGGGGCCTGCCGCTGCACAAGCAGCTCACGAGGAGCCGCGCCCTGCGGCTCGCGCCCGCGCTCCGCAAGTCGGCGCTGACCGGCGGCTTGCTGTACTGGGATGCGCAGGTCGACGACGCCAGATACGTCATTGACCTGGTCAGGACCGCGGCCAGCTATGGCGCCCTTGCCGCGTCCCGAACTCAGGTCACCGGGTTCCTTCGCGAAGGCGAGCGGGTAACCGGCGTGCGGGCAGTGGATCTGGAGACAGGCACGGAACTGCACATAAGGGCACAGCAAGTCGTCAACGCCACAGGGGTGTGGACCGACGAGATTCAGGCCATGGCCGGCGGGCGAGGGTCCATCAACGTCCGGGCGTCCAAGGGAGTGCACCTGGTGGTCCCCAGGGACCGTATTCAGTCTCATACCGGGATAATTTTGCGGACTCCATTGAGTGTTCTTTTCGTGATTCCGTGGGGCCGGCACTGGATTATCGGTACCACCGACACCGACTGGGCGCTTTCCAAGGCTCATCCGGCTGCCAGCCGCGCCGACATCGACTACGTACTCGGCCAGGTCAACCGGGTACTCGCGGTACAGCTCACCCATGACGACGTGGAAGGCGTCTACGCGGGGCTGCGGCCGTTGCTGGCTGGGGAATCCGATTCCACCTCGAAGCTGTCGCGCGAGCACACGGTCGCGCACCCGGTGCCCGGACTGGTCATGATCGCGGGCGGCAAGTACACGACGTACCGGCTGATGGCGCGGGACGCGGTCGACGCGGTCGCGCACGGGCTCGACGGTAAGATTCCGCCATCATGCACCGATCAGATCCCGCTGGTAGGCGCTGACGGTTTTCAGGCCCTATGGAACGCTCGTTCGGCTCTGGCCAAGTCGTCCGGGCTGCATGTGGCGAGAATCGAGCACTTGCTGCGGCGATACGGGACGCGGATCGGCGAGCTGCTCGACCTGGTGAAGGCCGATCCCAGCCTGGGGAAGCCGCTGGCCGCCGCCGACGACTACTTGCGGGTCGAGGTCGTGTACGCGGTGACGCACGAGGGGGCAAGGCACCTGAACGACGTGCTCGCCAGGCGGACGCACATTTCCATCGAGACGTGGGACCGTGGCGTGCAGGCGGCAGAGGAGGTCGCCGAGCTGATGACCGGGCCGATGAAGTGGCGGCAGCGGCAGGTGGCCAGGGAGATCGAGAACTACCGCGCTGAGGTTGCCGCCGAGCGGAAGTCGCAGGAGGCCGACACTGACACCGACGCCGACGCGATCAGGCTGGGGGCACCGGAAATTGTGCCTGTGCTAGCTGGCAACGGGCTGACCGGCAGCGGTCCGCACGGCAGCGGTCCGCACGGCAGTGGTCCGCACGGCAGTGGTCCGCACGGGAACGGGGTCCACGGTTAGGGGGCCGGCCGCCCGGCCTTGACGGGCCTTGGCTGGGTGCGGGTGCGGCTAGACTTCCTGCATGTCCAGGCCCCGTGTTCTGTCCGGTATCCAGCCGACTGCCGATTCCTTTCATCTCGGCAACTACCTCGGCGCGGTCCGTCAGTGGGTGGCGCTGCAAGAGAACTATGACGCCTTTTACTGCGTCGTTGACCTGCATGCGATCACTGTGCCTCAGGAGCCGGCGCAGTTGCGGCGCCGTACCAGGGTCGCCGCCGCTCAGCTCTTCGGTGCGGGCCTCGACCCTGACAGGTGCACGGTCTTCGTGCAAAGTCATGTCGCGGAGCACGCCGAGCTGTGCTGGGTCATGAGCTGCCTGACGGGGTTCGGCGAGGCAAGCCGGATGACCCAGTTCAAGGACAAATCGCAGAAGTCGGGCAGAGACCAGGCGAGCGTCGGCTTGTTCACTTACCCGATCCTGCAAGCCGCCGACATTCTGCTCTACCAGACCGATCAGGTTCCCGTTGGCGAAGACCAGCGCCAGCACCTGGAGCTGACCAGGGATCTGGCGCAGCGTTTCAATCACAGGTACGGCAAAACCTTCGTCGTGCCAGGCCCGTACATTGTCAAGGACGTGGCCAAGATCACCGACCTGCAAGATCCCTCGATCAAGATGAGCAAGTCGGCGTCGTCACCGCAGGGCATTGTTGATGTGCTCGAAGACCCCGCTTCGATCCGCAAGAAGATTTCCCGTGCGGTCACCGATCCGGGTTCCGAGATCAGGTTCGACGAGGAGAACAAGCCGGGCGTTACGAACTTGCTGCGGATCTACTCGGCCTTGAGCGGTTCTGGCGTGGCCGAGCTTGAGGAGCGGTACGCAGGCTCTGGTTACGGAGCGTTCAAGAAGGACCTCGCCGAGGTCGTCGTGGACACGCTGGCGCCGATCAGGGAACGGACGGAGAAGATGCTGGCCGACGATGCCGAGCTTGACCGGCTACTCGCGGAAGGCGCTGCTCGCGCGCGGGCCGTGGCCAGCGAGACCATGCATCAGGTGCGCGACCGGGTCGGCTTGCTGGCCGCCCGCTAAGTCGTCGGCCCGCGCCCGGCGATGCCGCGCTCAGGCATCTCTGTGTTGTGTGGCACCGCGGCGTCGCAGGAACACCAGCCCCACTAGCCCCACGCACAGCGCGCCGGCGATCGCGGCGGCGATTGCCATCGGGGCGCCGCCTGAACCCCGGTCCTCACCAGACATCGCGCTGCTAGCCGCGCCGGGCCCACCGCCCGTCTTCACGCCGTGCGCGGCGGTCGAGGGCGACGCCGAGGCCGGTTTCGGCGCGAGGGGCGGCACCAGCGTCCCGACCGGGGTGACGTGCTTCTGCATCGCGAAGCCCCAGTTCAGCAGCTTCTCGGCCGAGGTGATCTCCTCCAGCGGCGTGCAGTGCAAGATAGTGGCTATCAGCGTGACGCCATGCCGCCTGGCCATGCCGATGTAGGTTGCCTCGGCCTTGTCCGTCCAGCCGATCTTGCCGCCGATGCCGCCCTTGTACTGGGTCAGCAGGTAGTTCTGGTTGATCAGCGTGATCTTCTTTTTGTTCGTGACAGGGAACGTAGCCTGCCAGGTCTCGTCGTACTTCATGAAGGCCGGCATCGAAAGGGCCTGCCTGGCGATCAGCGCGAGGTCGTAGGCCGACACGACCTGGCCGGTCGCCGGCAGGCCGTTGGGGAGCTTGGCGACCACGTCGTAGGCCTGAAGGTGCTGTGCTTCGGCGTTGACCAGCGCCATGCCCTTGCTGAACGAGCCAGCGCCCTGCACCAGGGTCACGGCCGCGTCGTTCGCCGAGATCAGCAACAGCGCATGGAACAAGTCTCTGACCTTGTAACTGCGGCCGCGTACCAGGCCGACGATGTTCGGCTCCTGCGAGACGGCCAGCCTGCTTGCCTTGAGCATCGCGTTCGGGTTGAGCCTTGGCAGCATGGTGATCGCGGTGAGCACCTTAAGCGTGCTTGCGGGAGGAAACAACCCGTGCGGGTCCTTCGCCGCGAGCACGGCACCGGTATTGGCGTCGGCGATCACATAGGCGGACGCCGGGATCTTGGGCAGCTTCCATGCCCCGCGCGCCGGGTAGTTGACGACCACGCCGGTACTGGCCATTAGCGGCCCGCCCACCTGTGCCTTTGCCGCCGGAGTCAGTCCCGCCTGCGCCACGGTCGCATTCGGATCGGCGGGCGCGGTCGGGCTTGATCCAGCGACAAACCTCCCGCTGCCCACCGTAGCGCCCGTAGCCGCGGTCGCGAGGGAAGCAGGCATGCCAAGTGCGGCCAGCGTGCAGGCCGCCGTGATCGCACCCATCGCGGCGCAGGCACGCCGGATATCTGCCTTCATCGGTGTTTCCCCTGATTTAAACAATCACGCGGCACCGCAGCCGAGTGGTCCCTTCCATCCCGAGCCGACCTAGAAATGCAGCCTATGCGGTCTGCTGGCGTGCTTGTCTGACCCGTTCAAGATCGGCATCGGCAGTTTTGCCCCTGTGCCCGCCGTGCCCAACCAGGGAGCGGGGCTAAATATGGCAAAGCAGCTCCCGCCAGCCCCGCAGCCAGCCCCGCGCAACCAGCCAGCAGCCCGCGCAACCAGCCAGCAGCCCGCGCAACCGGCCAGCAGCATCAAGTGGTCACCGATGCTGCCCGTCCGGCCCCGGCAACGACGACGAAGTCCCAACGATGTCGCAGGAACAACAGCAAGTAGTCATCGTTGTCCCTCGGGTCCGCTCCGTCGGCAGCAACGCCGAGCCACCGATGCTGCCGGCTCCAGGCCTGCCGGTCCTTACCGGTGCCTGCGCACCGCGCCTGCGGCGCAGAAGCCAGTAACCTTGGTGCATGGCGGCTGTTTCCGAATCAGGCGATCCGATCGAGCCCGTCTACGAGCCAAAGGCGCTCGCTGACTTCGATGCCGAGGCCGACCTTGGCGAACCAGGTGAGTACCCGTTCACCAGGGGCGTGTACCCGACGATGTACGTGACCAGGCCGTGGACCATGCGCCAGTACGCGGGGTTCTCAACGGCCGCTGACTCCAACCGCCGCTACAAGCAGCTCATCGCGGCGGGCACGACCGGGCTTTCTGTCGCCTTCGACCTGCCGACGCAGATGGGTTACGACTCTGACGCACCGCAGGCCAGGGGCGAGGTCGGCAAGGTCGGCGTGGCCATCGACTCGATCGACGACATGCGAGCCCTGTTCGACGGGATACCGCTCGATGAGGTCTCGACCTCGATGACCATTAACGCCCCGGCCGCGGTCTTGCTGCTTCTTTACGAGCTTGTCGCGGCCGAGCGGGGAGTTAGTGCGAAAAGACTTTCAGGTACCATCCAAAATGACATCCTGAAGGAGTACATCGCACGGGGCACGTACATCTATCCGCCCGCGCCTTCGCTGCGCCTCGTGGCGGATACCTTCGCTTATTGCGGCTCGAACATACCGCGCTGGAATACGATCTCGATCTCTGGCTATCACATGGCTGAAGCCGGCGCCACGCCGGTTCAGGAGATCGCCTTTACCCTCGCGAACGCGAAGGAGTACGTGCGGACCGCGATCGCGGCCGGCCTGGCGGTGGATGATTTCGCCCCCCGCTTGTCGTTCTTCTTCGTAGCCAGGAGCACGCTGCTCGAGGAGGTCGCCAAGTTCCGTGCGGCGCGCTGGCTGTGGGCGCACATCATGCGGGACGAGTTCGGCGCCGCCGATCCGAAGTCACAGATGCTGCGGTTCCACACCCAGACGGCCGGCGTGCAACTCACCGCGCAGCAGCCGGAGGTGAACCTGGCGCGGGTCACGATTCAGGCCCTGGCCGCGGTGCTCGGCGGCACCCAGTCGCTGCATACCAATGCCTTCGACGAGGCGATCGCGCTGCCAAGCGAGCATGCGGCGAGGCTCGCGCTGCGCACCCAGCAGGTGATCGCCAGCGAGACCGACCTGACGAGCACGGTTGACCCGCTGGCCGGCTCCTACGCGATCGAGACGATGACCGCGGACATCAGGGAAAGCGCCGCCGAACTAATTGGCAAGGTCGAGGAGATGGGAGGTGCGGTCGCCGCGATCGAGCACGGGTTCCAGAAGGCCGAGATCGAGCGGTCGGCTTACCTGGTCGCCAGGCAGATCGACGCGGGCGAGCGGGTAGTGGTCGGTGTCAACAAGTACACGGTCTCCGAGGAACCTGACTACAAGCCGCTGCGGGTCGACCCGGCCATCGAGCAGGAGCAGGGCGAGCGCCTTGAGGTGCTGCGCGGGAGCCGAGACGGCGCCGCCGTCACCCGTGCGCTCGACGCGGTACGGCGGTCGGCGTGCGGCACGGACAACGTGCTTTACCCGCTACGCGATGCCTTGCTGGCGCGGGCGACGGTGGGCGAAGTATGCGATGCTCTGCGGGCCGAATGGGGTGTCTATCGCCCCGCTGACGTGTATTAACTGGCCGAAATGGTGGACTTCGGTGCGACATGGCCGGTTGGTTGCGGCCCGGTCACAATCGGGCAACGTCAGCGTGGGACCGTCGCGAGCGCTACCATGCTTAGCATTGCGGAGCAGATCCGCCGGGCCGATGAGATGCGACGAGGGTGCCTCTAGTCAGCGCTTTTCCTTCCTGGAAGCGCAAGTTTGATCAAGAAGCGCGGTTACGGCTGTATGTTTGCTGTGCCTCTGGGCAGATGCTCGCTGGTAACGCCCGTAACTCCAGCGGGAACTGGCGATTCGCGTTGTCACTGCGCGTAGCGCGGATCCGCTGTTGTCTGGTCCCTGGTACCGCGGGCCGCGGCTCAACCGCGATAACGACGGCTTGAAGGACCGAATTGGACACGCTGTTTGCCCAGCAGAGCTGGGTGACTGAGCTGGGGGAGGCGACGGATGATTGAGCACGATCTGACGGGCGAGCTCGACACGTTCCTTGCCGAGCATGAGTCCCTGCTGATCGATTTCCGCCGGGACCTGCACGCGCACCCCGAGGTCGGTTACTCAGAGCACCGGACCACGAGCAGGATCGCGCTGCTGCTCGAGGGCGCGGGGTTGCGCCCGGTGATCCTGCCCAAGGGCACCGGGCTTATCGCCGACGTTGGCGGGGCCCCGGATGAGCACCCGGTCGTCGCCTTGCGGGCGGACATTGACGCGCTGCCAGTTACGGATGAGAAAAATGTCAGTTATCGCTCGCGCAATCCCGGCGCCTGCCATGCGTGCGGGCACGACGTGCACACGACGGTCTTGCTCGGTACCGGCCTGTTCCTGGCGCGGGCGGCGGCATCGGGCGGGCTGCCTGGCAAGGTGCGGCTGATTTTCCAGCCGGCCGAGGAAGTTCCAGGCGGAGCGCTCGATGTGATGGCGGCCGGGGGCATCTCGTCAGTCGACCGGATTTTCGCCTTGCATTGCGACCCCAGGCTCGACGTGGGGAAGATCGGTACCAGGATCGGCCCGATCACGGCTGCCTGCGACAAGATCAAGGTCGAGATCAGCGGCCCTGGCGGTCACACCGCGCGGCCGCACCTGACCGCAGACCTCGTCTTCGCGCTCGGGAAGGTGATTACCGAGCTTCCCGCGGCGCTGTCCAGGCGTATTGATCCCCGTTCTGGGCTCAGCCTGGTCTGGGGCAAGGTCAGCGCGGGTTCGGCGCCCAACGCGATCCCCGATTCTGGCGTCGTCGAGGGCACCGTGCGCTGCCTGGATGACAACGCCTGGCACACGGCACCTGAGCTGCTCAAGTCGCTGGTCGAGTCGGTGACCAGTGCCTACGGTGTTACCTACGATCTCAGCTACCAGCGCAGTGTTCCGCCCGCAGTCAACGACGGCGTGAGCACGACGATGATCGCCGCGGCAGCGGACAGGGTGCTTGGCCCTGACGCGCTGGCAACCGCGCCGCAGAGCCTTGGCGGTGAGGACTTCGCCTGGTACCTGGAATCGATTCCCGGCAGCCTGGTAAGGCTCGGCACCCGACGGCCAGGTTCGTCCGGCGAGGTCGACATCCATCAGCCCTTGTTTGACGTGGACGAGCGCTGCATCGCGGTGGGCGTCAAGGTGATGGCCGCGACGGCGATGAGCGCCACGGCGATGAGCACGATCGGTGACGGCTGCGGCGAGGACCCGTCGCTCGCCTCCATCGATCAGCCGGTGAGCCCTTTGGCGGCCACGGTTGATGACGTGACGCTGGCCGGCCCGTTATTGGCTGCTTCGCGCGGCTGGCGGGCTCGTTAACAACCTGGCTGCGCGTAAAGTGAGATGGTGTCCGTACCTGACAGCCGTCCTGGTGTCACGAAGACACCAGCCACCTCGGCGAGCCGCGTGCGCGCGGATGGCACGCGGATCTTTCGCATGGCGCCGCCCCAGGTGATCTGGTGGGGCTGGGCCGGAATCGTAGTGCTCAGCCTGGCTGACTACCTGATCCAGGCGCACCGGTTCCCCTCGCTTGAGTTCGCGCTCGGCGCGCTCGCGATCACCGGTCTGGTGTTCGCCTGCGCGCAGTGGCCGATGGTGATCGCCGACGAGCACGGCATCGAGATCAGGAACCCGGTTCGCACGTTTTTCGTGCCATGGGTGGCGGTGAGGGGGATCTATCTCGCCGACTCCGTCGAGGTCGAGTGCGCCAGGCTCCCACCGAGGAAAACCAAGACGGTCTATAGCTGGGCGTTGTCGTCACCGCGCCGGTCAAGGGCAAGGGCTCAGCTTCGCGGCTGGCAGTGGGACCAGGGCAAGCGCAACCGGCCAAGCGGCTACAACCAGCTCCCCGACCCGGCGAAGGCGCTCGCCAAGATGACTACGGCCGAGATCATGGCCAGGGAACTCGCCACGATGTCTGAAGAGGCGAGGTTCAGGTCGGTCATGGTCGACGTTGACCTGACGCCAGGCCAAGAGAGCGGGACTGCTGCACCCCTCGCCGACGCCGGGCAATTGGATGCAGGGCAACTCGAGGTGCCGCAGGCCGGCGGCGAGGTGCTTGAAGCGAGATGGTCGTGGCTGCCGATCGCGGTGTTCGCAGTGCCCGCGATCGCGTTCCTGATCGTCGTGCTGGTCAGGTGAGCTTAGGCACCCACCGACCGGCACGGCCGGCCCCGCAGACCGCTCACGTAGTCCTCCGGTGCTCCGGCCGCTTCCGCGGCGTCCGCCATGATGCCCAGGTACCTGGCGGAAGGCAGGCCACCCTCATAATCGTTGAGCACGTACAGCCAGGCGACGACGTCGCCTTCCAGCGTCGCGACCCGTACCTTCAGCTTGCTGTAGATGCCGAGCGTCGCGCCGTCCCACCGGTCAAGCGCCCGCTCGTCACTGTCTGACACCTCGTAGAGGACCACGAACACGCGCGACCCTGACTCCTCGACCACGGTCGCGAGAGCGCCTTCCCAGCCGAGATCCTCGCCGCCGAAGGTGAGCCGCCAGCCCTCAAGCCACCCGACGTCGGCCTGCGGTGAGTGCGGGCAGCGCTCTAGCATCTGCGCCGGGTCCATGTTGCTGCCATATGCCGCGTACAACGCCACAGTTGCTAAGCGTAAGGCCCGCCGCTTCGCCGCGGGCAGCGGTTCATGCTCGTGGCGATGGCCGGCTGGGCCGCTCTGACAGAATGAGGGTTCGTGAGCACGCATTCGCGCATCGTGATTGTCGGGGGCGGTCCTGGCGGGTACGAGGCCGCGCTGGTGGCCGCCCAGCTAGGCGCCGATGTGACCGTTGTCGAGGACAGCGGGCTCGGCGGCGCTTGCGTCCTGACCGATTGCGTGCCTTCGAAGACGCTGATCGCCACGTCGAGCATGATGGCGGCGCTTGAAGGCACGCAAGATCTGGGAATCAGGTTCGACGGGGCGCGCCCTGGTGTCGCTCACGCACGAGCCGACGCTCCTTTGGTGTACGCGAGGATCAGGGAACTGGCGCTTGCACAGTCGGCTGACGTCGCGGCCAGGCTCGCGGTCGAAGGAGTCAGCGTCATCTCGGGGCGGGGCAGGCTGGTACGCCAAGGGGTCGTCGCGGTTGGCGAGCAAGAGCTAGAAGCCGACACCGTCCTGATCGCTACCGGAGCTGAGCCGCGGGTACTCGAGGACGGTGTCCCCGACGGGGAACGCCTGCTGACCTGCCGTCAGATCTACGACATCGAGGAACTGCCCGGCGAACTGATCGTCGTGGGTTCAGGGGTGACCGGAGCTGAGTTCGCGAGCGCGTTCCAGGCACTCGGCTCTCAGGTGACGCTGGTTTCCTCGCGTGAGCACGTGATGCCCAACGAAGACAAAGACGCCGCCATGGTCGTCGAAGAAGTCTTCAGGCGCCGCGGCATGACCGTGCTCAGCCGCTCGCGGGCAGTCTCTGCCAGGCGGACGGCCAGCGGTGACGGCGTGGAGGTCGGCCTGGCCGACGGGCGGGTCTTGCGCGGCTCGCATTGCCTGCTGACCGTCGGCATGCGACCGCTGACCAGCGATATCGGGCTCGATCAGGTCAAGGTGGAGGTCGACAAACGCGGTTTCGTCACCGTTGACCGGGTATCGCGTACTTCGGCGCCTGGCGTTTACGCCGCCGGCGACTGCACGGGGATTCTGATGCTTGCCTCGGTCGCCGCCATGCAGGGCAGGATCGCGATGTGGCACGCACTTGGCGAGGCGGTGCAGCCGCTGCGGCTCGGGCACGTAGCCGCGACGATCTTCACCGAGCCTGAGATCGCCACCGTCGGCGTGACGCAAGCGGACGTCGACAGCGGCGCGGTCGGCGCGCGGGTGGTCAAGCTGCCGCTGGCCACGAACGCGCGGGCGAAGATGGACGGGTTCAGCGACGGCTTCGTCAAGCTCTTCGCCCGTCGCAATAGCGGGATCGTACTTGGCGGCGTGATCGTGGCGCCGCGCGCCAGCGAACTGATACTCGGGGTATCGCTGGCGGTGGAACAGCAACTCACCGTCGATGAGATCGCGCATACCTTCGCCGTGTACCCATCGCTGACCGGCAGCATCACCGAAGCGGCCCGCAAGCTCATGCAGCCCGCCGAGTAAAGCACCGCACCCCGCACCCACAAACCCCGGATTGAGGGCCGTACGGACCCTCAAACCCCGGATTGAGGGGGTTGGCCAGGGTCTAGTGCGCCGGGCGGCCGAGGTCGGGGTCGTCTGGCGGGTCGAAGCCGTGCTGGCGCAGCCGGTTTGCCCTGATGTCGTCGGCGTAGGCGGTGACCGTGAACACGCTGCCGATCAAGATCAGCGCGATCATCATCACCGCGAGCCAGACCGGTGCAGGGATCCACACCAGCAGCACCACGGCCACGATCACGCATACGGGAACGATCACGGCGAGGTGCCGCACTACGCCCCGTGCCCGCCACCCCGCGTCGGTCAGTTCATGCCGCACCCAGTCGGCGTTATCTTCTGGAAGCTTGCCGCCCAGCGCGAACAGCATCCACCGCAACGGCCCGGGATCGCCGGGCAGGCGAGCCACGGCTCAGTCCGCCAGCCGGCAGATCACCTGGCCGGCCGGAACCGTCTGCCCGACCTCGACGGCCAGGTCGGCGATGGTTCCCGCCTTGTGCGCCGTCAGCGGCTGCTCCATCTTCATGGCTTCAAGTACCACGATCGTGTCTCCCGACTGTACTTGCCGGCCATTCCCGGCGACGATCTTGACGATCGTGCCTTGCATGGGGCTGACGAGTTGATCAGTGTCCGCGGCACGACTCGACCTGGCCGCCCGGCCAGGCCTGGCCCGGCCTCGCCGCTCGCTCGTCACCGGTACCCGGACGGTACCTGTGCCGGTGCCCGTGCCCAGCGAAGCGGGGACGGTGACCTCAAGCCGCCTGCCGCCGACCTCAACGATGACGCGCTCGCGCTCTGCCTCGGCCGGGGCCCCGGCAGTCTCGCCCGCGTACGGCGCCAGGTTGCCGGAGAACTCGGTCTCTATCCACCGCGTGTGGACGGTGAAGGGCTCGCTGGTGAAGGCCGGATCATCGACGACAGCCCGGTGGAAAGGCAGGACCGTAGGCATGCCGCTTACCCGGAATTCCGCCAGCGCCCGCCTGGCGCGAGCCAGCGCCTGCGACCGGTCAGCCCCGGTGACGATCAGCTTGGCGATCAGGGAGTCATACATCTGCGGCACCGTCATCCCGGCGGTATACCCGGAGTCCATCCGGACTCCGGGTCCAGACGGCGGCTCCCACTCCGTCAGCGTTCCCGGCGCGGGCAGGAAGTTGCGTCCGGGATCTTCAGCGTTGATGCGGAACTCGATCGAGTGCCCGCGCAGCGGCGGGTCGCCGAAGTCAAGTACCTTTCCCTCGGCGATCGCGAACATCTCGCGTACCAGGTCAATGCCGCTGACCTCTTCGCTGACCGGGTGCTCGACCTGGAGCCTGGTGTTGACCTCAAGAAACGAGACGGTACCGTCCCGTCCAATCAGGAACTCGCAGGTGCCTGCCCCGACATAGCCCGCCTCGCGCAGGATCGCCTTGGACGACTCGCGCAGCAAGAGTTCCTGTTCGGCGGTGAGAAACGGCGCAGGGGCCTCTTCGACCAGCTTCTGATGCCTGCGCTGCAGCGAGCAGTCGCGCGTCGACACCACGACGACGTTGCCAGAAGTGTCGGCCAGGCACTGCGTCTCAACGTGCCTTGGCTTGTCCAGGTAGCGCTCAACGAAACACTCACCCCGCCCGAACGCCGCCGTGGCCTCGCGGACGGCCGACTCGAACTGCGGCGCGATCTCTGCCTCGGTCCTGGCGACCTTGAGCCCGCGGCCGCCGCCGCCGAAGGCGGCCTTGATCGCGATTGGCAGCCCGTGCTCGGCCGCGAAGGCCAGCGCCTCCTGCGGCCCGGCGATCGGTCCTTCGGTGCCAGGAGCGAGCGGGGCGCCCACCCGGCGCGCGATCACGCGGGCCGCGGTCTTGTCGCCGAGAGCCTCGATCGCGGCGGGCGGTGGCCCGATCCAGGTCAGTCCGGCCGCGATCACTTCGTGCGCGAACTGCGCGTTCTCGGCGAGGAAGCCGTAGCCAGGATGCACCGCGTCCGCACCGGACTCGGCTGCCGCCTTGAGGATCTTGCCGATGTCCAGGTAGCTGTCGGCCGCGCTTGAACCGCCGAGCGCGAAGGCCTCATCGGACATGCGGACATGCAGCGCGTCAAGGTCGGGCTCCGAATACACGGCAACGCTGGCCAGGCCAGCGTCCCGGCAGGCGCGGGCGATCCGGACGGCGATCTCGCCTCGATTGGCGATGAGGACCTTGCGCACGAAATAGCTCCTTCTCGACTCAAGGAGTTTAGTGAGAGGAGGGGATGTCGCACTGGTCAGGGGGACGCCTGGCGCGGCCCACCGAAGACGCGACTCACCGAAGACGCGACTCACTAAAGAGGGGCGCGCCTCCAGCCGTTCTGCCCTGGCGTGAGCGGCCGACGCAGCATTCTTGACCGGCGAGCCCACTCCGAACGGGCAGGCGGCGCCGCGCCATGTCCGGCCTGAGCCGAGGCACGCGCCGCCAGCACCGCTGCCAGCACCGCTACCAGGGCGGCCAATTCAGCTTCAGAGGGCTGCCCGCGCTGTACGGAGATCATCACCGTGACTTGCCGACGCCGACGCCGAACTGCCTGTGCACCCGAGCCCAGAAGGCGTCCCTGAGCCACTCGCGTGCCTCTTGATACGAGCGAAGCGACAGGCCGAGTTCCTTCTCCGCGTCGACGAGAAGTTCCTTGTCGATCACCGGAGGCAGGATCGGCCCTGGCAGCAGGTCGCGGATGTTGTCCTCGCCCCTGGTCAGGATCCACTTCTGCGCTACGTGCTCGCCCGCTTCCTCCACGCGCTCTCTTGACGGGCCGAGCCTGGCAGCGGCGATGTGCGTGGCGCTGATGTGTATAGACGTCTTGGCGTGGGACCTGAACGGGTTGCGGTCGCCGAAAAGCTGGGCAGGTGACGGGGCGGCAGGACTGGCCGGGATGCCAGGTACAGCCGCGACCTGGTCAGGCCGCGCGGGCAGGGCGCCAGAAGCCGCGGCCGCTGTCGCCTCAGCCGTCGGCTGGGGCGCGAAATAAGGCTCGATGAACAAGCGTTCAAGCACTTCTACCGTGTCAGATTCCCACACGAGCCGCTCGGCCTGATTCGTGCCGTACGGCGGCTCCACGCCCCACAGGTGCACGCGGACACCGAAGGCCTGCGCGGCCTCGACCGCGGGGACCATGTCCTCGTCACCGGCGACGAGGATCGCGTCAGTGATGGCGCGGTGCCTGGCCAGTGCTTCCATGTCGGCACGGATCTGGGCATCAACGCCCTTTTGCTGGCCACGGGCGTTCAGGTTCCCCAGCCTGAGCTTGACCAGCGGCATCTGGGCGATGACCCGCTGGTCAAAGGTCGGCACCCGGTCCCTTGCCGCGTCGTACCAGTAGACCCTGAGCAACTGCCCCCTGACCTGATCGTCAGCCTGCTTGATCAGCGCCTGGATCAGCTTGTCCGCGTCAACGCGGTACTCGCGCCGTGAAGACGCGCCGAACAGCAACTCGCCTGCGGACGCGTAGATATACCCGACGTCGACCATGATGGCGTAGCGGGAAAGCAAGGGCAGCGATACTTCTGACTCGGTCATATGCCCTCGACTTTAGTCTGCCCTGGACGGGGTGTCGCCCAGCCACGGCAATCGCCGGTGCTCTGGCCTAATTTACGTACGTTGAGTAGCAGGCGGTGCCGTGCACGTAGCGGCGTCGCCTGAGGCGAGCCGGTACCTGAGGGCTACAACGGTATGTTGCCGTGCTTCTTCGGCGGCAGGGCCTGGCGCTTGTTGCGCAGAGCGCGGAGTGCCCTGATCACGGCCGGCCTGGTCTCGGCCGGCCTGATCACCGCGTCCACGTAACCGCGCTCGGCGGCGACGTAGGGGTTGGCGAGCGTGTCCTCGTACTCGGTCGCCCGAGCCGTCCTTACTTCTGCCTGCTCTTCTTCGGTACCCGCGTCGGCGAGTTCGCGCCGGTACAAGATGTTGACGGCGCCCTGCGCGCCCATGACCGCGATCTGTGCGGTCGGCCACGCCAGGTTGATGTCGCCGCCGAGGTGCTTGGAGCCCATGACGTCGTAAGCGCCGCCATACGCCTTCCTGGTGATCACCGTGACCTTCGGCACGGTCGCCTCGGCATAGGCGTAGATGAGCTTGGCGCCGCGCCTGATGATGCCGCCCCATTCCTGGCCGGTGCCGGGAAGGAAGCCGGGAACGTCAACGAACGTGAGCACGGGGACGTTGAACGCGTCGCAGGTACGAACGAACCTGGCCGCCTTTTCCGATGCATCTATGTCGAGGCAGCCAGCGAAATGCACCGGCTGATTGGCGACCACTCCGACCGGCGCACCCTCCACGCGGCCGAATCCGACGATGATATTTTTGGCGAACTCGGCGTGGATCTCGCAGAACTCGCCCTCGTCGAGTACGTGCCGGACGACGACGTGCATGTCGTACGGCTGGTTGGCCGAGTCGGGGATGACGGTGTCAAGCTCCTCGTCTTCTGCCGTCAGCTCGCAGATCGCCTCAGGGTCCGCGGCAGGCGGCAGGACCGGCGGGTCGTCGAGGTTGTTGGACGGCAGGTAGGAAAGCAGTTCCCTGGCAAAATCGAGGCAGTCCCGCTCGTCGGCGGCCTGGTAGTGGGCGACGCCCGACTTGACGTTGTGCGCGTGCGCGCCGCCGAGGTCTTCGAAGCTGACTTCTTCGCCTGTCACGGTCTTGATCACGTCAGGTCCCGTGATGAACATGTGCGACGTCTGATCGACCATCAGCGTGAAGTCGGTGATCGCAGGGGAATACACCGCGCCGCCCGCGCACGGGCCCATGATCAGCGAGATCTGGGGTATCACCCCTGATGCCATGACGTTGCGATAGAAGATATCCGCGTACAGACCAAGCGCGACCACGCCTTCCTGTATGCGAGCGCCGCCGCTGTCGTTGATGCCGATCACCGGGCAGCCGGTCTTGAGCGCGTGATCCATGACCTTGACGATCTTGGTGCCGAACACCTCGCCGAGCGAGCCGCCGAAGATCGTGAAATCCTGGCTGAACACGCACACCGGCCGGCCGTCGACGGTGCCGTAGCCGGTGACCACGCCGTCGCCGTAAGGCCGGGTCTTCTCCATGCCGAAGTCGTGATTCCTGTGCCTAGCCAGCTCGTCGAACTCGACAAAGGAGCCAGGATCGAGCAGATAGCCGATCCTTTCCCTCGCTGTCATCTTGCCCTTGGCGCGCTGCCGCTCCACTGCCCGCTCCGAGCCGGCGTGCACCGCTTCGTACCTGCGCTTTTCCAGGTCGGCGAGCTTGCCAGCGGTGGTGTGGATATCTGTCGCTGCCTGTGCGGTGTCGGTGCTCATGCTCGCAAAGATAGGCCACCATAAAGCACCGGGCAGCCGCCCCACCCCGCGCGGTACCTGGCGCACCGGCGCCGATCCCGGCACCGCGCCAGTCTTAGCCGCGGGCCCCGGCATGGTGCGGGGCGGGCTGACCCCATCAAACCGAGGTTTGATGTCGCCCGGGCGGGCCGGGCACGGTGCCGGGGCGGGCAGCATCGCTGGCCCTGCGTTGCTGCTGGCGGGGCGGATCCGACCGCATCGGTGGCCGTTTGATGCTGCTCCCGTGACGTCGCTGGGACATTCTTGCTGTCGCCGGGGCGGGGCGGGCAGCATCGCTGGCTACTTGATGCTGCCCGCCGGGGCGGGGCGGGGCGGGGTCAGGGGGCCTGGATCGTGAGGACGGTCCAGGCGCCGACGCAGACGCGGTCGCCTGAGCGCAGCGGTGTCTCTACTCCCTGGACGATGTCGTCGCCGTTTACCTGGGTGCCGTTGGAGGAGCCAGGGTCGAGGACCGACCAGGTGCCGTCGGGCTGCGCGATGAGGACGGCGTGCAGGTGCGAGATGCCGGGGTCGGTCGGGGGGCCGGTGAGGTCGATCTCGGGGTCAAGGCCGCGCGATGCGCTGCGCCGGCC
>DATJLT010000143.1:0-2108 GCA_035509195.1 Streptosporangiaceae bacterium
GTCGTCACCAGCGGCAACGAGAAGGTCTTCTGCGCGGGCGCGAACATCCGGATGCTCGCCGGATCGGCCCACTCGTGGAAGGTGAACTTCTGCAAGTTCACCAACGAGACCCGGGCTGGCATCGAGGACGCAAGCGCGAACTCGGGCCAGGTCTACGTCGCGGCCCTGAACGGCAGCGCCGCCGGCGGCGGCTACGAGCTCGCCCTGGCCTGCGAGCAGATCCTGCTCGTCGACGACCGCTCCTCGGTTGTCTCGCTGCCCGAACTGCCGCTGCTCGGCCTGCTCCCAGGCACCGTCGGCCTGACCCGCGTCACGGACAAGCGGCACGTCCGCCGCGACCTGGCCGACTACTTCGCCACCAGGTCCGAGGGGATCGGCGGGCAGAAGGCGGTCGCATGGAACCTGGTCGACGAGGCCGTGCCGCGAGTGCGATGGCAGGAAGTGATAGCAGAACGAGGGCGTGCCGTCGCGTCATCCTCACCTCGGCTCCCCGGCGGCGGGCCAATCGAGCTGACGAGGCTGAACAAGGCACGGACGGATGACTCCATCCGGTACCCGCACGTCAGCGCTAAGCTCGACCGCGAGCGGGCGGTCGCCGAGATCATCGTGACCGGCCCGTCGTCAGGCGCCCCGTCCTCGATGGACGAGGCGTATGTGCAGGGGGCGGCGTTCTGGCCGCTCGCCGTGGCCCGAAAACTTGACGACCTCATCCTCGACCTGCGCACCAACGAGACCGAGATCGGTACCTGGTTGCTCAAGACCGCCGGCGACGCGGCCGGGGTCCTGGCGCACGACGCGCTGCTGCTCGCGAACTACGACGGCGACTGGCTGGCGCGGGAGATCGTCCTGTACTGGAAGCGGACGCTCAAGCGCCTGGACGTCACGTCGCGTTCGCTGATCGCGCTGGTCGAGCCGGGCTCCTGCTTCGCCGGGTCGCTGCTCGAGCTGGCCCTGTGCGCGGACCGCTCGTTCATGCTGTTCGGCCTCTTCGAGGGCACTGACCCCACAGTGCTTCCAAACACGGGCGCGCCCGCGGCTGTCACGGTCGGCCCGGCCAATCTCGGCCCGCTGCCGATGGGCAACGGCCTGACCCGGTTGCAGACCCGGTTCCTCGGTGACCCGGGCGCACTCGACGCAGTCGAGAAGCTGAACGGGAAGACGCTGCTTGCCCAGGGTGCGGAAAGGCTTGGCCTGGTGACCTTTACTCCCGATGACATCGACTGGGCGGACGAGGTCCGCATCGCGGTGGAGGAACGCGCGTCGTTCTCACCGGACGCGCTGACCGGCCTGGAGGCGAACTACCGGTTCGCCGGGCCGGAGACGATGGAGACGAAGATCTTCCGCCGCCTGTCGGCCTGGCAGAACTGGATTTTCTACCGGCCCAACGCCTCCGGGCCTGACGGCGCGCTGCGCGCCTACGGCACCGGCAAGCGGGCCGACTTCGACCGGAAGCGAGTGTGACCCGCCATGACCATCCCCGACTACGCCGAGAAGATCCCCAACAACGTCGGCCTGCGCGAGGACCGGCGGCTGCAGCGGGCACTCGAATCGTGGCAGCCCAACTTCCTGAACTGGTGGGAATCGATGGGACCGACCCTCCCCACCCAGGACGTCTACCTGCGCACTGCGATCGACGTGCGCGGCGAGGGCTGGGCGCAGTTCGGGCACGTGCCGATGATCGACTACCGGTGGGGCATCTTCCTCGCCGACAAGAACCCCGACAGGCGGATCGCGTTCGGTCAGCACAGGGGGGAGGCGGCCTGGCAGCAGGTGCCGGGTGAGTACCGGGCGGAGCTGCAGCGGCTGATCGTGATCCAGGGTGACACCGAGCCCGCCTCCGTCGAGCAGCAGCGCAACCTCGGCGCGACCGCCCCGTCGCTGTATGACCTGCGGAACCTGTTCCAGGTGAACGTGGAGGAGGGCCGTCACCTGTGGGCGATGGTGTACCTGCTGCACGCCTACTTCGGCCGCGAGGGCCGCGAGGAGGCGGAGGAGCTGCTGCACCGCAACTCCGGCAGCGCCGACGCGCCGCGGATCCTCGGCGCGTTCAACGAGGAGACGCCGGACTGGCTCAGCTTCTTCATGTTCACCTACTTCACCGACCGGGA
>DATJLT010000144.1:0-13680 GCA_035509195.1 Streptosporangiaceae bacterium
GAGGTCACTTCCCGTACCGGCGCCCCTGCCGAGGTCACTCCCCGGACCGGCGCCCCTGCCGAGGTCACTTCCCCCGCCGAAGCCCTCGCCCTGGCTGAAATCCCCGCCTGGACAGAGTCGCTCGACGAAAACAGCCCGCCGCCGAGTGGGTCCGGAAAGTGAACCCGTACAGAGTCGCGCCGACCGCGTGACTCTGTACGGGTTTCCTGTTTCCGGAATCCGGCAAACAGGCCAGAACTACGCGAGACGAGGTAGGAAATCCGTACAGGGTCGCGGTCCCAGCCCCACCCCTTACGGGTTCACTTTCCAGACGCACTCCTGCCGCCGGGGCCTGCCGCCGGGGCCTGCCGCCGGGGCGTGGCGTCGGCTAGAAGAGTTCGGGCCGCCGGTGCTCGAGGCAGGGCAAGACTGACCTGACCTCGGCTGTCAGTTTGGTGTCGACGATCCCGACGGCCACGCCCGGTCGTGAGCCCAGGTCGAGGCGGGCGGTCCCCATTGGGTCGACGAGCAGGCTCCGGCCGACTCCGGTCGGCGCGCGGGTCGCTGGTTCCTCTGGATCGGGCACTTGCCCGGCGGCGGCGATCCAGATCGTGTTTTCGATGGCACGCGCCCGTACGAGCGTTACCCAGTGCTCCTCCTTGAACAAGCCCGCGGCCCACGCGGAAGGGAGCGCGATCAGGTCGGCGTTCGCAAGGGTCAGTGCCCTGGCCAGCTCAGGGAAGCGCACGTCGTAGCAGGTGAGGACCCCGACCCTGAGCCCGCCAACCTCGGCCACCACCACCTCGGAACCAGGGGCGACGGTGTCTGACTCACGCTGGCCAAGTGCGTCGAACAAGTGGATTTTGCGATATGCCGCGACGAGTTGGCCCTGCGCATCGATGACGACGGTGGTGTTGTAGACAAGCGAGTCATCGGCGGGTTCGAAGACCCCCGCGACGACGGCGACCCCGATTTTACGTGCCGCCGCCGCCAGCCCCGTGCAGAACGGTCCGTCTAGGGGCTCGGCGGCGGCGCGCAAGTCGGCTGAGAAGCTTACCTGACTGCCTTCAGGGAACACCGCCAGATCAGACCCCTGCTCGCTCGCGCTGGCCAGCGCGAGTTCCATGCGGTGAAGGTTGACGACTGGCTGGGTGCTGACCGGCATCTGACACAAGGCGACGTGCATGAGGGAAGCGTACTTCCGAACTAGCCGGTGGCCGAGGAGCGGGCCTGGAAGCTTTCGGTAGCGAGGCGGGAGAACTCGCGGGAGAACTCCGGAAGCCGAGGATCCGGCGAGCCAGGCGCTCGCCAGGTCCTGCGGCGGCGTCGCCGAGGCTTTGCACGGAATCCTCGTGCAGACTCGACAGGCTCACCAGGACGATGATGAAGATCGGGATGCTGGCGGCGATGACGGCGATGACCGCACCGGCGACGATCAAGGGATAAGGCACTGGTACTCCACTCTCTGTTACGATCAGTCTGATAGCTATCAGGCTGATGTTCCTGCTCATCTAACTCATACCAAACAGTTGGCCCTTTGAAACGGTTGGGAACGGTAGGATCTTTCTATCCAGTTGGTGACATTCGGGGGACCTGGATCGCAGATCCGGTGAAGGGAGGCCGAACATGGCACAGGCTAAGTACCAGGAGATCGCTGACCGGCTCCGCGATCAGATAGACAGCGGCGCGCTTCAGCCGGGCGACCGGCTTCCCAGCGAGCCTGACCTGGTCAAGCTCCACGACGCCTCGCGGAACACCGTACGACTGGCGATCGCGCTGCTGACCAATCAGGGACTGGTGGTAACCAGGCAAGGACTCGGCAGTTTCGTCAACGAGCCGGCCGCTCCGTTCACGGCACTGCTTTCCCGTGTCAAAACCCAGCCGGACGGGCAGAGCCCCTCGACGATTCTTCCCCAGGTCGGAAACCTCGATTTCGAGCCGGAAACCTCCCGGCAGGTCGTGGAGAAGTCCCCGGCTTCGGTCAGCGTCGCAGAGAAACTGGAGATCCAGGCAGGGGATCTCGTCGTGATCCGCCGACGGCACGGCTCAATAGGCGGCGTGCCCTGGATGATGATGGCCTCTTACTTTCCGCTCGACATCGCCGAGGGCACGCCGCTTGAACAGGCGGGTGATATCGCGACCGGCAGCATCAAACTGCTCGCCGACCTTGGTTACGAGCAGCACGGCTTCGTCGACGAGATCGGCTCGCGAATGCCGAACGCACGCGAGTTCTCCTTCTTTGGCTTGTCCACGGGCACTCCGGTCCTCGTGATCAACAGGACCGCGTACTCCAAGGTCCGCCCGATCAGGCTGACCAGGTACATCTATCGCGGCGACCGGGTGCGGCTGACTCACGAGGTCGGCAGCCTCCCGGTGCGCGACTAGCGGCCAGCCGCTTTGGCCAGGGCGACGAGTTCAGGCACGAATAGCTTTGCCTTGATGGTGCCCAGTCCCGATGCCAGGTCATAGCCCTGTACCGCGTTCCAGCCCTGCACCGTATAAGTCTTGTTGTTTTGCGTGACCTGCACGGTGTTGTTGCCGTGCGTGATGTCGACGATTCCCGCATCGTGCTTCGCGACCATTTCATACAGCAAACTGTTGATCGGCCCGAGCGCGTGCCCGGCGGCCTGGGCAGCGAGCGCGATGACGCCGGCGAACAACGGCGTTGCCTCACTGGTACCGCAGATGAGCAGCCACCCTGATCCGTCGAAGCTTTCGTAAATGTCCACGGCGTGCGCGCAGGACGCGCTCATTGAGACGTCTGGCACGCCCCGGTGTCTTCCGACCACCGAGGCGACGCCGTTCTGGTATGCCGGCCGTCCGAAGTCAATCGACTTGCCGCCACCGCCGGCGTTTGGCGACTGACCCGGGTCGTTCCACACCTGGTCTGGCTGAGTCCGCTGGCCACGCGAGTTGAGCGTCAGGTCAAGCCCGCCGACCGAGGTGACGAGCGGGTCGCTGGCCGGCCAGGAAGTCACCGGGTAGGTGTAGTACAGCGACATGTTGGTCTGGAGGTCGGTCGCGCCAGCGTCACCCGAGGCACCAAGCACAGTGACGTCGTACTTTGGCTCCGCCGCCTCCGTATAAGCGCCGCGCAGCGCGCGCAGCGTGCCCTTGGGGAAGGTCTCCTCTGTCGCGCCGAAGCTCTGGCTGATGACGTCGCCCATGTGATGAGCGAGCACGTACTTCTCGGCCTTGACGATCTCCGGGAAGCCGCTGGTGCCCTCGTTTTCCGAGGTAGGAGTCTCGGCCAGCACGATGCGTGCAGACGGCGCCATGACGTGTGCCCACTCGACGTCGAGCGTGGTCTCGTCGGCCCAGTCGGTCATATTCGGGTTGGCAGGATTGAACTTCGGGACCTTCCCGGCCGGCTGGATGATGTCAAGCACGGGGTTGGCGAGATTGAACGTCTTGTCGAAGACCGCGAGGTCCTGCTTGATCGTGGGTGAGCCGTAGCTGTCCACGACAACGATCGTTGTGCCTTTTCCGTTGATGCCCTTGGCCAGCAGCGGATTTAGGAAGTAGGCAGCCCTGATCTGAGCGGGGGTGTATCCGCCTGGCAGGTTGGCCGACAGGTGCGCGCTCGGGATCCTGATCTGCGGTGCGATCTTGATCATGGCCCCGGCAGCGGTGTGCCCGGCCAGCGATGGCTGCGACATGGCCCAGGGGATCGTTCCCGTGAGCAACATCGCCGCGGCCACTCCGATACCAGCGCGCCCGAGCCGCATGCCGACCTCCCAATTGCCGCTTCCACCCGCCTCACCTGCGGTGCCGGGTGCGCTGCCCGACCCGCGGCTACCCTAGCGGCTGGCCGGTCCCGCCACGCCGATATCGCGCTCACCCAGCCGAGCGCCATCGGCAGGTTGGCGCGGGCAGCATCGACGTCCCCGCGTTGCTGCTGGCGGACCCAATCCAGCAGCAACCGTGGCCATTTGATGCTGTCCCCGCGACATCGCTGGGACTTTATTGCTGTAGCCGGGGCCGGGCGAACAGCATCGGTGGACATCTGATGGTGCTGGCCGGGCTGTGCGGGCGGGCTGCGGGCGGTACGGCGGCGCTGCATTCGGGTACCTTCGGTACCGTTTAGTCATGCTCGCCCTGATTCTCGTCGCTGTGTCCGTCGGGCTGGGCAACCTCGCGGCCTCGGTGGGGATCGGCGTAGGCGGCGTGACCGTGGCTACCCGGATGCGTGTAGTCCTGACCTTCGGCCTCCTTGAGGGAGGAATGCCGATCATCGGCCTGCTCATCGGCCACAGCCTGGCATCTTCCATTGGCCGTGAAGCCAAGTGGATCGCCGCCGTGCTCCTCGCGGGCGTCGGCATCTACGGCATCATTGCCGCGATCATCAGGAACCGCCGCGACCAGGAGGGAACTGACGACCCCCCCGCGCTGAGGGCATCCTCGGCGCAAGAGTGGACCAAGCTGACGATCAGCGCGTTCGCGCTGAGCCTCGACAACCTGATCGCCGGCTTCGCGCTGGGGAGCTATCAGGTCAACCTGGCCGCTGGCGCGCTCGCGTTCGGCCTGGTCAGCATCGTTCTCTCGCTCGGTGGCCTGGAGATAGGCGCGCGGCTCGGCGGCCGGGCGGGCGACAGCGGAGAGATCATTGGCGGCATCGTGCTCATTGGAGTTGGCGTCGCCGTCGGCTTCGGCGTCCTCGGCTAGCGCGCCCTGCCGGCTACTCCTCGAGGCTCAGCGCGGCTTTCGGGCAGGAGCGCACGGCATGACGTACCGAGTCGACCATCTCGGCCGGCACGACGTCGGTCTTGATGTGCAGGACGTCGTCGTCATCGACCTCGAAGACCTCAGGCACCAGGCTGGCGCAGATCGCGTTGGCCTCGCAGGCGTCGCGATCGACAATCACCTTCACCGCACGCCTCCTTAGAATCGAGCCGAGCTTCACCGCAGGCTCGAGCTTTACCGCAGACTATAGCCATGACCTTCGTACTCACCGAAGAGCACCGTCGCTTTGCCGAGGCGGCCAAGGGTTTCATGCCGCGGAAGGAAGGCGAGGCCCTCAGCGAGGTCGCCGCCGCCTACGCGGGCCTCGGGCCGATCGTCGAGATCGGCACCTACTGCGGCAAGTCGACGATCTACCTGGCCGCCGCCGCGGCGGAGAAGGGCCAGTTCGTGATCACCGTGGACCACCACAGGGGCTCTGAGGAGAACCAGCCGGGCTGGGAGTATCACGACACGAGCCTCGTTGACCCGGCCGTCGGCCTGCTCGACACGCTGCCGCACTTCCGTTCCACGCTGGCCGCGAGCGGCCTGGAACGGCACGTGATCGCGATCGTGGGCCGCTCGGCCGAGGTCGCGAAGCTCTGGCGCCAGCCGATCGGCATGCTGTTCATCGACGGCGGGCACACGGATGCGGCGGCTACGGCCGACTACGAGGGCTGGGCGCCGCACCTGGCCATCGGCGGCGCGCTTGCCATCCACGATGTCTTCCCCAACCCCGCCGACGGGGGCCAGCCTCCGTACCGGATCTACTGCCGCGCACTCGCCTCTGGTTCATTCAAAGACCTATCCGCCAACGGCTCCCTGAGAGTGCTCGAACGGATCGCTGACGGCATCGGCTAGCGCCGCAAATTTCCTAGGAAGCGGCGACGTCGCCCGTTCCCTTGGCGAGCAGTTCGCAGCCGCACGCCGCATCGTCGGCCGGGAGTACCGAGGATTCGTCGGCGGCGACGGTGCGGAACAGCGAGGAGGCCGCTGTCGCGCCGCACATCGCGTCGGCGGCGAGCACCATCGCGGCACCGGTGTAGCTGCTCTGCTCGTTCGGATAGTGCCGTTGGTTGACGTACTGCCAGCCGGTCCAGTACGCGCCGCACGGGTCCCGCAGGAACTGAATCTGGTCAAGCAGTTCAAGCGCACGGGAACGCTCGCCGGTCGCCTCGAGCGTGATAGCCAGTTCAGCGGTCTCTGCCGCGGTCACCCATGGCTCGTCTGAGACGCACCGCACGCCAAGCCCCGGCACTACGTAGGTATCCCAGCCCCTGGCCAGTCGTTCCTCGGCCGCCGCCCCGCGCACCGGCCCGCCGAGCACCGGGTAGTACCAGTCCATCGAGAACCGGCTCTTGTCCTCGAAGGCCTCGGGATGGCAGGCGACGGCATGGCCGAGTTGCCCGGCGGCGAGTTCCCAGTCAGGCTGCGGCTCGGCGAAGTACTCCGCGAGCATGACCGCGCAGCGCAGGCTCGAGTACATGCTGGCGCTGCCGGTGAGCAGCGCGTAGTCGCCAGGCGTGCCGTCGGCCTGCCGCCGCCAGATGATCTCGCCGCGCGGAGTCTGCAGCCCGAGCGCGAAGCTCATCGCGCCCTTCACGACCGGCCACATCCGCACCGCGAACCCTTCATCCCTGCTCACCAGCAGTTCGTGCCATACCCCGACCGCGCAGTACGCGGCGTGATTGGCCTCGGTGGTCAGGTCGGTCTCGCCTGGCGGCATCAGCTTGTACCAGGAACCGTCCGGCCGCTGGTTCGCGCGCAGCCATTCGTAGGCACGCCGCGATGCGTCCCGCAGCCCGCATACGCTCAGCGCCATCGCGCATTCAACGTGATTCCAGGCGTCGACGTGCCCGTCCGGCCAGCCGATCGCGCCGGACGACTGCTGCACCTCCGCGATCGCATGACCCGTGCTGATGATCTGATCGGCCGTGAGAATGCCGGCGACTTCAGGTATCCATGCCGACGTGCGCGCTCGCGATGAGTTATCAGACGGACGCATGCTTGTCCACGTAGATCACGATGCTCTTCCCGAGCAACGGGTTGAGTGCCTGGTCGGCGAGCCGGGTGAGAGCGGGCTTGCGCATGATGTCCCAGACCAGAACCTGGTGATAGGCCCTGGCGAGCGGATGGTCGTCGTTCTTCACGCCGACCGCGCATTTCAGCCACCAGTAAGGCGAATGCAGCCCGTGCGCCCGGTGCTGCCCGGTGACGCTAAGCCCGGCGCGCTCGAGCTTGGTAATGAGCTCGCGCCTGGTGAAGATCCTGACGTGACCGCCTGGCGTGTTGTGATAGTCGTCTGAGAGCCGCCAGCACACTCGCTCGGGCAGCCAGGCAGGCACGGTAACCGCAGCCACCCCACCAGGGCGCAGTACCCGCGCGATCTCGTTCATCGCTTTCTGATCGGCAGGGAGATGCTCGAGCACCTCCGCGGCGATTACCTTATCGAATGAGCCGTCGGGGAAAGGCAGCGAGGTAGCGTCGCCATTGACCGCCGTAGCGCTGGCGTTATCAGGGATTTCCCCGGCTTCGGCCATGGCCGCGAAAATCGCGGTGACTTGAGAGAGTTCGGACTTATCCATGTCAAGCGCGACGACCTTCGCCCCCTTCCTGGCGGCCTCGAACGCGTGCCTGCCTGCGCCGCAGCCCAGGTCTAGCAGCCGCTCACCGGGCTGAATCGGCAGCAGGCCGAAGTCAACGGTGAGCATTGGCCGCCTCCGCGATAGCGATCCTGTACTGCTCGACGGTCGCACGCGCCACGGCCGGCCAGGCGAATCTTTCCTGTACCCGGGCCTGAGCTTGACCGGCCAGTTGCTCTCGCTCGCGCGGCGAGTCCTGCAGCCGCGCGAGCGCGGCCGCGAGTTCCTCGGCATCGCCCGGCGTGACAAGCACGGCCGCGTCGCCTACTACCTCGGGGAGCGCGCCTGTCCGGCTCGCGATCAGCGGCGTGCCGGAAGCCATGTGCTCGACCGCGGGGAGCGAGAAACCCTCGTACAGCGAGGGCACGACCGCTACCTCCGAGCTCGCGACCAGTTCGGCAAGGTCCTCGTCGCTGATACCGGTCACGAACCGTACCTTGTCGCCGAGTGAAAGTTCGCCGATCAGCTTCTCGGTCGGCCCGCCGGGCGCCGGCTTGCCGACGACGGTCAGCGTCGCCTCCCTTTCCGTCACCAGCTTGGCAAAGGCGCGCAGCAGCGTCGGCACTCCCTTAACGGGCGAGTCGGCGCTGGCGACGGCGACGATGCTGCCCTTGACCTTCGGGGCTGACCGCGGGTGAAACAACCGGGTGTCTACGCCGAGCGGAACGACCTTGACGTTTTCCGCTGGCACCTTGAAGTCGCGCAGGATGTCGTCCCGCGATGACTGCGAGCCCGTCATCACGATCCCGACCTGGCGGGCGACCTTGGCCTGCATCCGCACGAACGAGTACCAGCGCCGCTTGGTGAACTTGGCGAAACCTTTCGCCTGTGCGAGTTCGATGCGCCGGTCGACGCTGATCGGGTGATGGATGCTGGTGACCAGCGGCAGGCCGAGCTTGGCTATGTCGAGGTTGCCGTAGGCGAGAACCTGATTGTCGTGCACGACATCGAAGTCGTCACGCCGCTCGCGCAGAGCCCTGTAGGCCCTTTTGCTGAAAGTAAGAGGCTCTGGAAACGCCGCCGTCCACATCATCGCGACCTCAAGCAGGTCGATCCAGTCCCTGATCTCTCTCGGATGAGGAGTGCGGAAAGGATCCTCGTCCCTGTACAGGTCAAGGCTGGGCAACGTGCGAAGCAGCGGGCCAGGTTCGAGCTCAGGGTAAGGCTGGCCAGAATAGACCTCGACGTGGTGCCCGAGCGCCGCGACCTCGCGGGAGACATGGCGCAGATAGATGCCCTGCCCGCCGCAGTGGGGCTTGCTGCGGTACGACAGCATCGCGACCCTAAGCGGCCGGTCCTCGGGTGAGCTCACTCGTCTGCCTCCTCGTCCGGGGCACCGCTCAGGTTACTGGCTGGGAACATTATCACTGGCCACGTGAGTCCCCAGATGCCACAGGGACCATGCTGCCCCGACATGGGCAGACATCGCAGGCTGGTGGGGCCCTGACCAGGCGAGCGCTGATCACCGGCATTACCGGGCAGGACGGGTTCTATCTGCTGATCAGGGGCGATCTGCCCGGCCCGGAGCGGGCAAATCGGCCTTATCGCCAAGTCGGACGCAACGCTGGCCCCTTGATGCTGTTCCGGCCGGTCGGCTAGCAACCTCGTTGGCTCCGCGATGCTGCGGGGATGACAACAATGTTCCAGCGATGTCGTTGGTCCTGGTCTGGCAGCAGCATCGTTGGTCTGTTGATGCTGCTGGCGACGGGCCGGGCGGGCGCTAGTGGATGCTTGTGCCGAAGGCGGCGCCTACGCCTAGGCCAATCGCGAACGTCAGGCCGGCGGCGACGGCCGCGAGTACGAGTTGCCTGAGCGCGCCGAACCAGAACGGGCGGTTCGTGACCCTCGACACGATCCCGCCGCCGGCGAAGGCGAAGACCCCGGCCAGGATCAACGTGGCGGCGAGCGATGAGAAGCCGAGCAGGTAAGGCAGCAGCGGAATCAGCGCTCCGACCGCGAACGTGACCAGCGAGGCGCCGGCTGCTACGTAAGGTGATGGCAGTTCGTGGTGGTCTACGCCAAGTTCCTCGCGAACATGCATGCGCAGGGCCGCCTCCGGGCGGTTCGACACCTGCCGCGCGACCTTATCGGCGAGGTCGGCGTCGACGCCGCTGTGCCTGAACATCGCAGCTAGTTCGCGGCGCTCGGCCTCCGGGTGGTGCTCAAGCTCGTGCTTTTCCTTGGAGACCTCGGCGGCGATGAGCTCGTTCTGGGAGGAAACCGAGACAAACTCTCCAGTAGCCATGGAAAACGCTCCGGCTGCGAGGCCGGCCAAGCCAGTGACGATGATGGCCTTGGCATGCACCCCGGCGCCGCCAACCCCGGCGATCAGCGAGACGTTCGTGACCAGCCCGTCCATGGCACCGAAAACCGCAGGTCGCAGCCAGCCGCCGGAAACGTCTCTGTGGTGACCGTGCCCGTGTGGCTCGCCATGGTGTTGACCGTTTTGTCCACTGATGCGGCGCTTGATGACGCTGATGCGGCTGTCGGGGGCGGCGTCGGTCATATCTACCAGGATATTCGTCGTGAAACCCGCCGCGCCGCAACCCTTAGTCGGTGCCGGCGTGTGGCCGACCCCATCAAACCGGAACTTGGTGTTGGCCGGGTGGGAATCGGGGGAGGCCGGAGGGCCGGGTGGTTCGGGAGCCACTCGGCGCGGGGTCCTCGGGGGGCGCGGTACGCGTCCCCGCACGGCGCCCAACCCCCACGTCGGGCCGAGGTGGGGGTTGGGCGCCGTGCCAGGTCAGGCCGTCTTGGTGGTGTTGTAGAGGAACAGGTGGCCGATGGCCGTGGGGTAGGGGCCGGTGACCGTGTTGGCCCAGGCGGACAGGTAGTTGTAGAAGTAGCCGTAGATGATCGGAGTCTCGTTGAGCAGGAGGGTCTCGATCTGCCCGGCGATCTGCCGCTGAGAGGCTAGGTCAACGGCGGCGATGTACTGGGCGGCGAGCTTGTCGTATTGGCTGCTGTTGAAGTGGGCGGCGTTCCATGAGCCGGTACCCGTCTTGGCGTTGATCGTCTGCAGCGGGTTGGTGAGGAAGGCGTTCGGCACGCCGCGGTGCCCGTAGTCGACCAGGCTCATCGTCGCGTCGAGCCAGTTGGAGTTGCCGAACGTGCCCTTGCCGTAGTAAGTCGCGGACGGCTGGGAGTGGACAGTGATGTCGACGCCGATCTCCTTGGCCGAGGCCTGGACGATCTGGGCGTACTGCGGTATTTCCTGCACGGCGTTGGCGTAGAGCTGGGTCGAGAAACCGCTGGCGTGCCCGGCGGCCTTGAGCAGGGCCTTGGCCTTGGCGATGTCCTGTGCGCGCTGCGGGACGCTGGTGTTAGTTGAGGGGAAGACCGGCGCGAACGGGCTGTCATTGCCAATGTCGGCGTAGCCGTTGAACAGGGACTTGACGATGTCGGGCCGGTTGAGGGTCAGGGCGATGGCCTGGCGGACCCTGGCGTCGGTGAACGGCGACTCATCGCAGCGCATCGACAGTTCGCGGTGGGCGCTCGACTTGAGCCTGCTGACGTGAATGTTGCTGTTGGTCAGCAGTTGCGGGCCGCCGGAGACCGAGAACTGGCCGAGCACGTCAATGGTGCCGCCGGTGAGAGCGAGCACGCCTGGCGTCTCTTCCGCGTAGAAAGTGAACTGGGTCTCAGCCGGGAGTGCCTTCTTCCCCCAGTACTTCTCGTTCCTGGTGAACGAGGCACCGACGTTCGGCGTGTAGCTCTTCAGCACGAAAGGACCTGTGCCGACGAAGGTGCTCTGCCACGTACCCGGGTTCTGCCCGTTCGGGATGATGATCATGTTGTAGTTGTCTGATGAGGTCAGGTAAGGGAAGTTACCGTTCGGGGCCTCGAGGTGGAACGCGACAGTGAAGTCGTCGACCTTCTGCACTCCGTCAGGCACGAGCACGCCCGCGAGCGTCGGGTTGGCCGTCTTCGGGTTGGTCAGCAGCTTGTAGGTGTAGACGACGTCGTCGGCGGTCAGCGGGTGCCCGTTGGAGAACTTGACGCCCTGACGGATGCTGAACGTCCACACGTCGGCGGTCGAGTTCGACGACCACTTCTGCGCCAGCACGGGCTTGAGCGTCAGGGTCTGGTCGGACAGGCACAGGTACTCGCCGGTCTGCGCGAGCATGTCGAGCCCGCCCTGGTCATCGACGGTCACCGGGTTGATCGCGCCGGTGGGCGTGATGATGCCCGCCCTGATCGTTGCGCCGCTTCCTGAGCCTCCGCCGCCGGTCTTGCCCGCCGATGACGTAGCCGAGGAACTGCAGGCGGCCAGGATGCCGCCGAGCACGGGCAGCGAGATCCCCACGACCGCGCCTCGCCGAATCAGGTCGCGGCGGCTGATGTGGCCGGCGACGAACTCGTCGATGACGTGGTTGGCGATCTCTCCCTGGCTCGCGCGCAGCTCGTCGAGCCGAGAATGATCAACGTTCACGAGTAGCCTCCGTTCGTCTGCCGGACAGTTGTCTGCCGACAAGAGATTTCCTACCTAATCCAAGATTGCGATTAAGCGCAATGTTGTTATCAGTTCCGCACCGTTTTCACTTCTGCATCGAGTCGGGCGCCGCGTCCTGCACAGGTAGCTGCAGCCGCCGCAACTCGCTGAGCGGTATGTGGCAGCTCATGAAGTGGCCAGGCTCGACTTCCTCGAGCGGCGGCTCGGTCAGGTCGCACACGCCGGAGGCGAGCCGCCTGGGGCAGCGGGTATGGAAAACGCAGCCGGACGGCGGGTTCGCCGCTGACGGGATCTCTCCGGTCAGCTTGATCCGCTCGGCGCGCTGGCCGTCAAGGCTGGGCACCGCGGAGAGCAGTGCCTCTGTGTAGGGATGATGCGGTCCGGAGAAGACCTGCTCCGCTGGCCCGATCTCCATGACCCGGCCGAGGTAGAGCACGGCGATCCGGTCGGACAGGTACCGGACGACGCCGAGGTCGTGTGAGATGAACAGGTAAGTGACCTGCTCCTTGGCTTGCAGGTCCGCGAGGAGGTTGAGGATCGCCGCCTGCACGGACACGTCGAGTGCCGAGGTCGGCTCGTCGCAGACCACCAGCCGCGGCCCGCCGCCGAAGGCACGGGCGATCGCGACCCGTTGCTTGAGCCCGCCGGAAAGCTGCCCTGGCCGCAGGCTCAGGTGCCGCTGCTCCATGCGGACGGACCTGACGAGGTCGTTCAGCCGCTCGGCCAGCCTGCCACCGGAAAGCCCGGCGAGCCGGTGCAGCGGCTGCGAGATCAGCCACCTGACCGACCGCCTGCGGTTCAGTGCAGAGTCCGGGTTCTGGAACACGATCTGCAGGGCCTTGAGCTGCTCGATTGGCCGCCCGCCCAAGCGCGCCGGGAGCGCGACCCCGTCAAACTCCATGACCGACCCGGCGTCAGGCGACGTCAGGCCGAGCAGAGACCGTGCCAGCGTGGTTTTGCCGCTGCCCGACTCGCCGACCAGCCCGAGCGTTTCCCCTCGCATGATCGTCAGGTTGACGTTGGCCAGCGCCCGCACCGCGTTCTCGCCTGAGCCGAACGTTTTGTTCAAGGAACTGATAGCCACGATCGGCGTTGTGAACGGTCCGGCGGTTCCGAGGTCTTCGCCTTCGTAGGCCGTCATTCTCGGCAGTTCGGCCACGTCCGCGTGCCGGTAGCAACGCGAAGAGTGTCCCGGCTCCAGATCGAAGGAAGGCGGCGGTGCCGTCCGGCACTCGTCGATCACGAGCGAGCACCGCTCGGCGAACACGCAACCTGAGGCAGTACGCCCCGGCTGCGGCAGAAAGCCGGGAATCGCGTCGAGCCGCCCCTGATCCTTGCGCTGTCCCCGCCTTGGGATGCACCGGATCAGGCCGACCGTATAGGGATGCCTCGACTCGCTGAAGACCTGCTCGGCGGTCCCCTCCTCGATCAGTTCGCCGGCATAAAGCACTCCGACCCGGTCGCACATCTTGGCCACCACGGCCAGGTTGTGGCTGATGAACAGTACAGAAGTGGCCAGGTCCTGCCGCAGCCCGGCGATCAGGTCAAGGATCTCGGCCTCGACGGTCGCGTCAAGCGCGGTCGTCGGCTCGTCCAGGATGAGCAGTTCCGGCGAGGCGGCGAGCGCCATCGCGATCACGACCCGCTGGGCCATGCCGCCGGACAACTCGTGCGGGTACCGGTCCATGACCCGGATGGGATCGGCGATCTGCACCTTGCGCAGCATGTCCTCGGCACTCTCAAACGACGATCGCCGGTCAAGCCCGGCGATCTCGAACACCTCGGCGATCTGCCGCCCGGCCCGCATCGACGGGTTAAGCGCCCGGCCCGGCTCCTGGTACACCATCGAGACGGTGCGAGCCCGAAGCTGCCGCAGCTTGTCGGCAG
>DATJLT010000145.1:0-14223 GCA_035509195.1 Streptosporangiaceae bacterium
TGCCGTTGACCAGCAGCAGCATGAGCGACGGCCGAGTGCCGAGCACCAGCGCGGCGACGGGGTCAGCGATCCCCGCGCTGGCGAGGCCGTCGAGCCGCCAAAGCGCCAGGTCAGCCAGCTTCCCGACCTCAAGCGATCCGATCTCCCCCTCGCGCCCGAGCAACGTGGCTCCGCCGAGGGTGGCCAGTTCGAGAGCGCGCCGCACGGTCAGCGCCTGCGGCCCGCCGGTGGCGCGGGCGAGCAGCAGCGCCTGCCTGGCCTCGGCCAGCATCGAGCCTTCCTCATTCGAGGCGGCGCCGTCGACGCCGAGGCCGACAGTCACCCCCGCGGCCACCAGGTCAACCGTGCGGCAGATACCCGCACCAAGCCGCGAGTTCGATGACGGGCAGTGCGCTACCCCGGTCCCAGTAGCGGCGATCCGCCTGATCGCCGCGTCGTCGAGGTGCACGCCGTGGGCGAGCCACACGTCAGGCGCCAGCCATCCCAGCGAGTCCAGGTACTCAGCCGGAGTGCAGCCGAAATGCTCACGGCAGTAGCTGTCCTCTTCTGCTGTCTCGGCCAGGTGGGTATGCAGCCTCACCTGATGCCGTCGCGCCAGGTCGGCCGCGGCCAGCATGAGCTCCCCTGTCACGGAGAACGGTGAGCACGGCGCCACCCCCATCCTGAGCATCGAGCCTGGTGCGGGATCGTGGTACCGCGAGATCGCTTGCTCGGTCGCGGCCAGCACCGTGCCGAGGTCCTCGACCACTTCATCTGGCGGCAGGCCGCCGTCGGACTCACCGAGGTCCATTGAGCCGCGGGTCGCGTGGAACCGCAGGCCAACGGCACCGGCCGCGGCCACGGTGGCACCGAGCACATCGCCGCCGCCACGCGGGAAAACGTAGTGATGGTCAGAAGATGTCGTGCACCCCGTACGGGCCAGCCAGGCCAGCGCCGCCATCGCCGCGTCGGCGACCACCCGCTCGTCAATCTTCGCCCAGACCGGGTAAAGCTCGCAGAGCCACTCGAACAACGTCGAGTCGACCGCCCGGCCCCTGGTCACCCACTGATAGAGATGATCATGGGCATTCACGAGCCCTGGCGTCGCCAGGCAGCCGCTGGCGTCGATGACGCGGTCGGCCGGCCAGGTGCCTTCGCCAGGCCCGACCGACGTGATCGCGGCGCCGTCGATCGCGACGTGGCCGAAGGGGTACTCGGCCCGCTCACCGTCCATGGTCACGACGTGACAGCCGTTGAGCAGGATCGTCGTCATCCGCCAGGCTCCTGGCTCATCCGCGCGGCGGCCAGCTTGACCGCGTCGAGTATTTTCTCGTATCCCGTGCACCGGCACAGGTTGCCTGCCAGGGCCTCCCTGATATCCGCGTCGCCGGGATCGGGTTCCCGAGCGAGCAGGTCATGGGCGGCGACCAGGAGGCCGGGCGTGCAGAAGCCGCACTGGACGGCCCCGGCCTCGATGAACGCTTGCTGTAGCGGATGCAAAGAGCCGTCCACGGCCGGCAGCCCTTCCACGGTCACGATCTCGCGTCCCTCTGCCTGCCCGGCGGCGACCAGGCAGGCACAGACGGGCACGCCGTCAAGGTAGACCGTGCACGAGCCGCATTCTCCCTGCTCGCACGCGTTCTTCGAGCCGGGCAGCCCCATTCGCTCGCGCAGCACGAACAGCAGGCTCTCACCTGGCCAGACGTCGTCGGCCCGATGAGTCACCCCGTTAACCGTCGCAGTCAGCCGCATGGCAACTCCTCGCAGTAGTCACGCCACGCCCAGGTCAGCGTCCGCCTCGCCAGCACTCCGAGCGAATGCCTGCGGTAGGCGGCGGTCCCGCGAACGTCGTCTATCGGGCGCGCGGCCGCACTGACAAGCGCAGCGAACTCGGCCGTCACCGGCTCGGGCAGCGGCTGCCCAGATCCCCATAGCCCGGCTTCGCCGATCGCGCTAACCAGGAAGGACTCGGCGGCAGGAGCTCGCACCGGCGTCGGTGCCGCCGACCCTATACCGGTCCTGACCTGGCGCTGCTCGGGATACAGTGCGAGCGCGAATGCCGCCACCGCGATCACCATCGCGTTCCTCGTGCCGATCTTGGCGAACTGCGCGGGACCTGACGGCGGCCTGACCCAGACCGCCGCGATCAGTTCGTCGGCCGCGAGCGCGTTCCGCTTGACTCCGGTAAAGAACTCGTCGATGCCGATACGGCGGCTGCCTCGTACCGAGGCCACTTCGATCTCGGCGCAGTACGCGAGCAGCGGGGGATGACAGTCACCGGCCGGAGACGCGGACCCGAGGTTCCCGCCGATCGTCCCCCGGTTCCTGATCTGCGGCGATCCGACGGTACGAGCCGCGATCGCCAGCCCGGGCAGCCGCCTGCTCAGCTCGGCAGCCTGGCGAGTGCCCCGCTCCCCGGCCAGTTCGGCGTAGGTCACCCCGGCCCCGACTCGCAGCCAGCCATCGGCCGCCGACCACCCGAGCAGCTCGGGCACGAGGCTCAGGTCGAGCAGCGCCGACGGCCGCCGCCGGTCGAAGTTCAGCTCGACCATCACGTCGGTACCGCCCGCGATCGGCACGGACTCCGGATTCTCGGCCTTCGCCGCCAGCGCCTCCTCCCAGGTCAGCGCCCGAAGAAACTCCATGATCACCCCCTTGGCCGGTGAAATGCCAGCTCAGGCGAAACAGGCAGGCGACTCCCATGCGGGCCCGGCGGGTGGAGCATCGTCGCGCTGGACCGCGCACTGGATCAGCCCGTATGGCCGGTCCGCCGCGTGAAACACCTCGCCCGGGTTGGCGAGCCCGAACGGCGCAAGGTCGGCGAGGAAGTGGTGCTTGTTCGGCGCCGACAGCCTGATCTCGACGATATCGTCCCGCGCCGCGAGCACGGCCGACCCCATCTCGAACAGCGTCTGCTGGAGTGCGTGACTGTAGACCAGCGCGAACTGTTCAAGCAGGATCTGCCTGACCTGACCAAACGCCTCATCCCAGTCAACCTCTCGGCTCGCGTACCGCCAGCTCGCGGTCAGCGAGGTCGCCAGGATCCGGTCGGTCGTTTCCGCCAGAGTGGTGTATTCATCCTGATAAAACCCAGTGAACTCCGATCCCGTTGACTTAAGGACAATCAGATCTTTAAGTCCTGAAACAACCCAAAGACCATTTTCGGCCAAAGAGCCGTCACTGACTGCCGCAACCGCGGTGCGGACCCAGGCGCCGGTCCTGACGAACGTGTGACCGTGGCCGGAGCCGCCGGCCTGCACTCGTTCCCACGGGTACTCATCGACCGCGACCCGAGCCTGATGGACCGCGGGGATACCGGCGACAAAGTGCCCGGCGAGCGCGATGGCGTAATCCTCGATCGCGCCGTAACAGTGGCTCTTGGCGTAGGCGAAGCAGGTGTTCTTCTGGCTGTCGGTCGGCAGCACGCTGACCTGGTCACCGGTCAGGTGGGCGTCGTCGAAGTCGCCGCGCAGCGCGGTCGACACGTTGAGGTCGCGGATCTCATGTCGCTCGGTGTCACGGTAGATCCTGACGACACGGGTCTCCGCCTTTCCGTACTGAGTTGGCCCGAGAACTATCCCCACGAGGCTCAGCTCCCCAGGTAAGTCGAGTAAGCGTGCGGGCTGAGCAGCAAGGGCACGTGGTACCTCGGACGCCGCCCGTCGGCGCGGAAGGTCACCGCAACCTCGGGGAAGAACGAGCCTTCGCCCAGGTACTCACCAGTCTCGAACACCAGTCGGTAAACCCCGGCGGTCAGCCCGCCCACCCCGAAGTCAGAAAGACGCCCGTCCACGTCTGTGATCCCGCGCCCGAGCTCACGCCTGTCGCGCTCGAGCTTCACCACGATTCCGGCCACGGGCTCGCCCCTGACCGTGTCGAGCACGTGCGTGCTTACCCCGCTCACGCTCCACCAGCTTCCGCATCTACCAGCTTTCCGGTACTAGCTTCCCCAGGCGAATCCGGTTGATCTTCGCCAGTTCCCCCGCTACCACCTCCCACTCGTCATCCGGCTCGTTACCCAGTCTCCCGTACAGCAGTTCAAGCAACTCGGCCCCGCTCCGCCCGCTGGCGCAGACCAGGTAGATGTGCCCGAACTTTTCCTCGTAAGCCGCGTTGCCTTCCGCCAGCCCTCGCGTCAGTACAGCATCAGCCTCTGACACTTTGGCTTGCTCGCTGGCCGACCAGCCGCCCTGTTCCGGCTTCTCCCCGATCCTGGGATGTCCTTCAAGAGCTTCCAGCAGATCATCTCGTGCCAGCATGGACACAGCCGCATCGCTCGCAGTTAGCAACTCGCCAACTGTGAGGTACGGCCGGCCGGCGAGCACGGCATCGGCCCAGCGAGCGGCCGAGCAACAGCCTGCGAGCAGCGGCCTTACTTCGCCCGTCCGCTCGTTGAACTCGGCGAGCGTCAGCATGCGGCTAGCCTGGCAGCGCCTCCGTCGCCTCCCCCTCTGCCCGCACCGTCCGGCTCGCCATCAGATAGTAAGCAAGGCCGCCGACGGCCAGCCCGATGAACACGCTGAAGTCGGAACCGAAGGAACCGCCGATCCGGCTCGCGAGCGGCCCGACGTAAGGTGAGTAGGCGTTCAGCCACATCGCGGCCGCGACCATGCCGAGCAACTGCGCGATGAGTGCTGGCCAGTGGAAGCCGCCGTTTCGGTAATAGAGCCCGCCACTCTCGTTCAGCAGCGAACCCGAGTCATACCTGTTTTTTCTCAGCCAGGAATCCACCAGGTAAATCGCGCACCACGGGCCCAGCCACAAGATGATGAACAGCAGGAAGTCGGTCAGCAACGTGTAGAACCTGCTGGAGAACACAGCGTAGGCGGCGATAAACAGGCAGATGGTGGCGTCGATCAGCACGCACGTGATCCTGTGCAGTCCTGGCACGAGCGACTGAAGCGTCACTCCTGACGAGTAAAGGTCGAGCGTGTTGATCGAGAAGAGCTGGAAGATCGCGAAGATCAGGTAAGGCACCACGAACCAGGCAGGGAATCCTGCCGTGAGGCCGGTCACGCTGGTCTCCGCGGTCTTGGGCAACTCGGCGCCGAGCGCCGCGCCGAGCACCTCAAGCAGCACGGAGGGGATCAGCCCGCCGAACATGACCGCGAGGACGATGCCGCGCTTGCTAGCGGTCGGGGGCAGGTAGCGGGAGTAGTCGTTGCCGTTCTCACTCCAGCCGAGGCCTCCGGCCGAGATCACCAGCGCAAGGAAGATCGTCAGCGAACCCCAGCTCGCGCTTGGCGGGCCCGAGTGGTACCTGTGCACGACGAAGAACGTCATGATCACGAACAAGACGATGAAGGGGAACGCCAGGATCCGCAGCACCTTAAGCACGGCCGCGTGACCGAGCAGCGGCAGCACGGACTGGATCCCGACGGCGACGACAAGGAAGACTACCTTCGCCCAGCCAGGCACGGATTGGACGCCCGCACGGTTGGCAAGTGCGATCCCGGCGAAGACGATCAGCGCGATGCCTTCGATCTCGAAACCAACTTGAGTTATCCAGTTGAACAGCGAAGGCACCCGGTTGCCGTTCGGGCCGAAGGCGGCTCGGCTGACGCCGAAGCAAGTGGTACCCGCTCGCGGGCCCTGCAGGCTGGCCAGGCCCGTCAGCACGTAGCTGAGGTTGCCGAGGACGATGATGAGCACGGCCTGCGGGAAAGAGAGCTGGAACACGACGATGCCGAGCACGCCGTAAAGCAGGAACTCCACGTTCCAGATCGCTCCGGCCCACATCCAGAACAAATTCCCAGGTCGGCCCCACCGCTCCTGGACCGGTACGTACTCGATGCCCCGGTGCTCTACTGCCGTAATAGGAGGGGCCGATCCGGCCGGCGTCACCAGTCCGCTCGCGTCTGCCACTTGGATAGGCCCTTCTGCTCGCCGACACCATGCAAGGCGGAGATTACTAGAACAGCGTTGAGCGCAGAAGTGGCCTTTCAGCGACGCGCCGGTAACCGAAAGTGATCTTCAGTGTCCGCCTACGCCCGCCAGCCTCTGGGCGGGCGCGGAAGTCCGCTGTCCACGGCGGGTACTCGTCTCAGCTCGTCGTCTGGGTAGTTCGAGTCCCTCAGCCACGTGATCAGCGAGAAATACACCACGGGAATGCAGCAGACGGCAGGAATCGCCCAGAGGATCCCGGCCGCCACTTGCTGGCCAACGGCAATGCTCAGCCCGCCGCCTGTCGCGTGCGCGAAGACGGAAAACCAGGCTGTACGGGAAAAGGCCATGATGTAGGCACTAGCCCAGATCGTCCACATTGGCAGCGCCGCGAATAGCGCCCGCACCGGGCGGCTGATCGCCGGCAGGAACGGCGGTGATTCGGCGAGCTCGAGCCACAGCGCGCAGCCAATCGTGACCAGGCTCGCTGCCTCCACAACCGTCAGCACCGGATCCCTGACCAGCGCATTCACCGTGACAGGCAGGCGCCAGGCAACGATGAGTGCGAGATTGCCCGCCAGGATCAGCCAGGAAGACATGCCCGGAGCCCGATGCGATCTGGCATTGGCAAGCCGCTCGAGCCGCTCGGCACCGATCAGCTTTTTCCACGGCGCTCCCAGCACGATCAGCGCAGGCGCGAGCGTCGCGAGGACGGCGAACTGCGCCGCCTGAACGTAAACGTATTGCCTGGCCAGCGTGCCGACCGGCGGCACGAGCACGGCAAGCGCCAGCACCACTCCGGCCGGCGTCAGCCAGGGTCGCCGCCGCCAAACCCGGTTCCACATGCGCCACTTCCTAGCCCTGCCACCCCTTAACCGTCAACCCCCCACCGTAGGCGCCCCGCACGGCCAACACCAAACCCCCGTTTGATGGGGTCAGCCCACCGTCCGGCGGCGGAAAGCGACCGGACCCCGGCCACGCAGGGTAGATGATGGGACGCATGCAGCTACCCGTAATGCCGCCGGTGGCGCCGATGCTGGCTAAGTCGGTCGCCAGGATTCCCGGCGGCGCGATGAGCTACGAGCCTAAGTGGGACGGCTTCCGGTCGATCATTTTCAGGGACGGGGCAGAGGTCGAGATCGGCAGCCGCAACGAACGCCCGATGACCAGGTATTTCCCCGAGATCGTGGCGGCCGCTCTGGCCAGCTTGCCCGAGCGCTGCGTCATCGACGGCGAGATCGTCATCCCCGATGCCGACGGTCGCCGGCTGGACTTCGAGGCCCTGCTACAGCGCATCCATCCCGCGGACAGCCGGGTCAGGCTCCTCGCCGGGCAAACCCCCGCCGCTTTCGTGGCGTTCGACCTCCTGGCGCTCGGCGAGACTGACTGCACAACCGAGCCGTTCGCGGCGCGACGGCAGTGGCTAGAAGAAGCGCTGGCTAAGGCGAGTCCGCCGGTCTACCTGACGCCGGCCACGACCGAGCAGGGCCTGGCCGAGGTCTGGTTCAGCCAGTTCGAAGGCGCCGGCCTTGACGGCATCGTGGCCAAACCGCTCGACGGGGGCTACGAACCGGACAAACGCGTGATGTTCAAGATCAAGCATGAGCGCACCGCAGACTGCGTGGTCGCCGGGTACCGGCTGCACAAGTCTGGCGACGACGCGATCGGCTCGCTGCTGCTCGGGCTCTACAACGACGAAGGCCGGCTGGCCAGCGTCGGCGTGATCGGCGCGTTCCCCATGGCCAGGCGCAAGGAACTGTTCACTGAGCTTCAGCCGCTCGTCACGACCTTCGAAGGCCACCCGTGGAATTGGGCCGCCCTAATGGAGAACGAAGGCACAAGAAATCCGCGTGCCGCAGAGGGCAGCCGGTGGAACGCGGGCAAGGATCTCTCGTTCGTTCCGCTCAGGCCAGAGCGCGTAGTCGAGGTCAGGTACGACCACATGGAAGGGACCAGGTTCAGGCACACCGCTCAGTTCGTGCGCTGGCGCCCGGATCGTGACCCAGTCTCCTGCGGGTTCGCTCAGCTCGACGAGCCGGTGAGCTTCAACCTCGCCGACATCCTGGCAGGCTGACCGCCATGCGCGGCAAAGCGGCCGTCGTGCTGGCCGTCGCGTTCCTGGCCACCGCCTGCGCGACCGTCCCTGCCCACGTAACGGGCGGCAAGCATCCGGCCCAGACGCACACTGCGAAGCCGGCACCTACGCCGACCGAGCTAGTTGCGGAAGGCCCGCACGGCCGGCCCGTCATTGGCGTTGCCCACAGCTACTGGACCGGCTACTACACGACCGCCTTCACCGAGCCCGCCCACCTCGGCCCAGACAACCACCACCTCCCGGCACGCCGCTTGCTGACCCAGATCTGGTATCCCCTGGCCGGCCGCCCGTCAGCGAACACCGGCCCCGCACCAGGTCCGTTCCCCGTGATCGGCTTCGCTCCTGGCTTCATGCAGTGCGGAGGCCCCTACAGTGACCTGCTCAAGTACTGGGCATCGGCCGGCTACGTGATCGTGACAGTGAACTTCCCGCACGCCGACTGCAAGGTCGGCACAGCGGCGACAGAGAACGACCTGCTCAACGAGCCCTATGACATGTCCTACGATCTCACCCGTGCCCTCGGGCAAAGCCAGGCCAGACAGGGCATCCTGGCCGGCCTGCTCAATGCGAGCGAGATCGGCATAGCAGGCCAGTCAGACGGCGGTGCTGTCGTCGCCGCAATCCTCGGGAACACCTGCTGCACAGACAGCCGCGTTCGCGCGGTCGCGGTCGAGTCGGGTGACGAGTGGCCGCCGATGGCCGGCCAGTACTTCACCAGGCCAACCGTCCCCGTCCTGTTCAGCCAGGGCTCGGCCGACGTCATCAACCCCCCTGGCTGCAGCGTCACCATGTACCTCGCGGACCGGTCGCCCGCCCGTTACTACCTGGACCTCTTCGGCGCCAGCCACACCGAGCCCTACTGGGGCGTCAACCGTTACGAGCGGGTCACCGCGCGGGTCACGCTGGCTTTCTTCAACCGGTACGTGCTAGGCCAGAAAGCGCAGGCCGCTGCCATGGCGCGGCAAGGTAACGTACCCGACCTGACCGCCTTGTACGAGAACGGCAGCGGCGGTCTCACCGACACGTACTGCAACACCTGACCGGGAGCACGCAATGCAGCCCATGCCGGAAGACTGGGAGTCCGCCGTCGCCGTCGTCGCCCACCCCGACGATCTCGAGTACGGGGCGGCGTCTGCGATCGCTCGCTGGACGGGGCAAGGCAAGAAGGTCAGCTACCTTCTCGTCACCAAGGGCGAGGCAGGCATCGCCGGCCGTAACCCGACCGAGGTCGGCCCGCTGCGGATGGAGGAGGAACAAGCCAGCGCCGCGATCGTCGGCGTCACCGACGTCAGGTTCCTTGACCACAAGGACGGCCTGGTGGAGTACGGTCTCGGCTTGCGCCGCGACCTCGCGGCGGCTCTTCGCGACTTGCGCCCTGACATCGTGCTCGCCCAGAGCTTCGATCTGACGTGGGGTGAGGAAGGCCCGGTCAACCACGCCGATCACCGTGCGGTCGGTCTCGCGACGCTCGACGCGTGCCGCGACGCCGCCAACGAGTGGGTTTTCCCCGAGGCCGGCCCCGCCTGCAAGCCCATCACGTTCACTTACGTCCTGAACAGTTCAGACCCCACCCATTACGTCGACGTCACGGAAACTATCGACCTCGGGGTCGCCTCGCTCAAGGAGCACCAGGCCTACATCGACGGCCTCGGCCGCGAGTTCGACCCTGACCAGTTCCTCCGCGACGCCGCGGGCTACCTGGGCCTTGGCGCGGGAGTTGACTACGCGGTCGGGATGCGCCGGTACATCACCGGCTGAAACCGGCAGGCCGGGGAAGGACTCACCCCGTCATGACGACGTCAGCCGAGAAACTCACCGTCTACGCTGCCGGCCTGGTTCAGGGCATCACGCTGGTCACCTTTCCTGCCGCCAGCACGATCTTCACATCGGCTGCCGGCTACAACCTCTCGGCCAGCCAGTACGGCACGATGTTCGTGCCTCAGGTCGTCGCCGCCATCGCGGCTTCGCTGGCCGGAGCAGGCCTCGCCCGCCGGTTCAGGCTCAAGGCGGTGTACCTGGCCGGGCTGGCGGCGAACCTGACCTCGATGGCCCTGCTGATCGCGAGCCACTCGGCCGAGTCAGACCGCGCGGTCGCGTATCCGCTGCTGCTCCTTGCCACGGCCTTCCTCGGCCTCGGCTTCGGCCTGACCGTTCCCGCGGTGAACACGTTCACCGCGAACTTTCACCCTGACGCGGTCGACCGCTCCGTCCTCGTGCTCAACGCCTTGCTCGGCCTCGGCACCGCACTGGCCCCGGTTTTCGTGGCGATCTTCACCGGGCTCGGCTTCTGGGTCGGGCTGCCCGTGCTCGCCGCCGTCCTGCTGCTCGGCCTGATCGTGGTCAGCGCCAAACTTCAACTGCGAGTTCGCCAAGTGAGCACCTCGGGAACGTCCGCACGCGGCAAGCGCTCCCTCGTACAGTTCGCGCCGTTCGCGGTATTCGCCCTGCTCTACGGCTTCTGCGAGACCATGAACGGCAACTGGTCGCAGATCGACCTCACAGCGCTGCACGTCTCGGCGACCACGGCGTCGCTCACGCTGACAGTATTCTGGGCGATGGTCACCGCGGGCCGGGTGCTCTTCGCGCTGATCCAGCGCGTGGTGCCAGGCAAGCTTGCTTACCACGTGCTGCCGTTCGTGCTTGCCGGGGCATTCGCGCTGATCGCGGCGCTGCCATCGAGACCGGCGGCGTCCGGGGTGATCGCGTTCGGGCTCGCCGGCCTCGGCTGCTCGGCGCTGCTGCCGCTCACGATCAGCTTCGCGCAGGAGAACCTGACCGCGATCGAAGCCTCGGCGGCTAGCTGGGTCATAGCGTGCTACCAACTCGGCTACGGCATCGCCGCCTTCGGCGTCGGCCCGCTCCGCGACGCGGGAATCACCTTGCCCGCGATCTACGCCGCCAGCGTCATCGTCGCGCTCGCCCTGGCCGCACTCTCCTTCGTCATCGCCCGCAGAAGACCGTCGCCCCGCTCGCTCCACCCACGCCCTCACGCCGGCACGACGTAGGAGCTCAGGTTAATTGCGGTAAACGCGGCAGAGGCGGCAACGCTCCGCCGCCGGACGGGCAACCCGACCCCCTCAAACCGGGCTTTGGTGTTGCGTGCACCCCATCAAACCAGGGCTTGGTATTGGCCGGGCATGGCGGGCACGGCGCGTGAGGCGCAGGAACGGCCGGGCACCGCGCGGGCACAGCGCGTGAGGTGCGGGAACGGCGCACGGCGCGGGAACGGCCGGGCACGGCGCGGGCACAGCGGGCACCGCGCGGGGACGACGCACGGCGCGGGGACGACGGGCGCAGAGGGGCGGGGCGGGCAGCATCGTTGGCCATGCGTTGCTGCTGGCGGGGCGGATCCGGTGACAACGGTGACTACTTGATGCTGTGCGGGTGACATCGCTGGGACTTCAATGCTGTAGCCGGGGCCGGGTTTACAGCATCGCTGGCTACTTGATGCTGCTGGCCTGGCCGCGGACCGGCCGCGAACCGGCGGCGGACCGGGCCGCGCGGTCGCGGCCGCACCCCAGATGGGGGTTTTGCCCGGTTCCGGGCCGGGCGCCGACCGGCTGGCTCACTTCAGGCGGCGGTCCGGCGTGGCCCGGAGGACCAGCCCGGGTTGGGAGCGGCCGGGGCCGGGCTGGGAGCCGATCGGGGCCGGGCTGGGAGCGGCCGGGGCCGGGCTGGGAGCCGATCGGGGCTGGTCAAGAGGCCGGCGGGTGGCAGGAGATTTTATTGGTTGCTAAAGAATTTAGGAATTTGTTCCTGCACTTCTGATATATCTGGCTGTTGGCCAACTTGGGAACTTCGATGACAGCAGAGCAGCGGAGCAGCTAGAGCAGCGGAGGATCAGTGCGCACAAGCTCTTTGAGAAGACCAGCGATCGCAGTCGCGGCGGTCGCACTAGTCGCGGGGCTCGGGGCCACGATACCGGCCGTCGCGTCGGCGGCCCCCGCGCATCAGACAGCGGCTAGGTCGGCACAGGCTGGGACAGCGCAGGCTAAGCGGCCGGGCCGGGCCTCGCTCGGGAAACTAGCCGGCGTCGGGATGGTGCCACGGCGGGCCGCGCTGCCGGCCGGGGAACACTACGTGTGCCCGCAGGCAACCAAGCCCGGGCAGATGGAATGCCAGTCGATCATCGGGTCACTGCCGAAGGGCGTCAACCCGGCGACGGCGAAGGCATCCAACGGCGACTTCGGCCCCTCGCAACTCCAGAGCGCCTACAAGCTGACCAGCGCCTCGGCGAAGAAGGGCAAGGGCGTCACAATCGGGATCGTTGACGCGTTCCAGGACCCGAACGCGGCCAAGGACCTCGCTCGCTACCGCTCGCACTTCCACCTGAAGGCCTGCACGACCGGCAACAAGTGCCTGAAGATCGTGAACGAGAAGGGCAAGACCAGCCCGCTGCCTTCGAAGGACAAGAGCTGGGCGGTCGAGGAATCGCTCGACCTGGACATGGTCTCGGCGATCTGCCCGAACTGTCACATCTTGCTTGTCGAGGCCAGCAGCACTTCGACCTTCGATCTGGGCACCTCCGAGGACACCGCGCTGAAGCTGGGCGCCAGGTACGTGTCCAATAGCTGGTCAGGCGATGAGTACTACGGGCAGGACTACGACAACTCGTTCTTCAACCACCCTGGCGACGTCCTGTCGTTCGCGGCCGATGACGAGGGTTACGGGCCGCAGTACCCGACCGACCTGCAGTACGTGACCGCGGTCGGCGGGACCACGCTGAAGCACGCGAAAAACAAGCGGGGCTGGACAGAAAGCGCCTGGGGCTTCAGCCAGGGCATAGAGGGCACGGGTAGCGGCTGCTCGGCCTTCGAGCCTAAGCCGTCCTGGCAGCGGGCCGATGCGAAGTCGCCTGACGGCTGCCTGAACCGGACGGAAACCGACGTGTCCGCCGACGCCGATCCGAACACCGGCGCGCTGATTTACGACAGTTACAAGCAGTCCGGGTTCTTTGACGTCGGCGGCACCAGCGAAGCCACCCCGATCATTACGTCGGTTTACGCGCTCGCCGGAACGCCTACGAGGGGCAGCTACCCCTCCGAGTACCCCTACCTGCACACCAAGGACCTGTTCGACGTCACGTCGGGCGTCAACGGCCCATGCGAGACGTTCAGGAAGTATTTGTGCCACGGCTTGAAGGGCTACGACGGCCCGACCGGGCTTGGTACCCCGAACGGCACGGGCGCCTTCGCCAACGGCACCACCCACCGCGTGGCGCTCGTCGACCCCGGCGTGCAGGACTTCGCGGCTGGCTCTAAGGTGTCGATCAAGATCACCGGACTAGACACCAGCCATGTGTCCTCGCTCAAGTGGAGCGCAAGCGGGCTTCCGGCCGGACTCAGCATTCACGCGGTGAGCAAGTCGACCAACGCCGAGATCACCGGCACGCTGGCAGCGTCGGCCGGGTCAAGCTACGTCACCGTGACAGGCAAGGACGGCAGCGTCACTGGCACCACGCACTTCACGATCGTGCGGCTGCCTTCGCTCGCCGCGTCTAACCCTCCGTCGGGGCAAGTCACGCTCAGCGCGTCGCCTTCGCTTTGCATGGACGGCGGCAGCGACACAAGCGGTCAGCTTGTCAAAATGCAGACCTGCAGCGACGCCAGCGCCGCCGCGCAGGACTGGCAGTACGTGGCGACCAGCAAGCCAGGCGACATCGGCACGTTCGAGATCACTGACGAGTGCCTGACCGTGTCCAACAGCAAGGCTCCCCAGGACACGACTCTCGAGTTGTGCAACGGCAGCGGCGCCCAGCAGTGGGTCTACCTGGGTCTCGGTGTGATCTGGAACCCGTTCACCGGTAGCTGCCTGAACGGCGCGCGAAGCGCAGGCGGCGCGGTCACCGGAGCGAACTGCAACTACGGCGAGAACCAGACCTGGAACCTCCCCGCAGGGCCGATCGTCACCGGAGCCGGGCAGCTTTGCCTTGATAACACAAGCGGCAGCGCGGTCAAGGTCGAGACCTGCGATTACTCCAACCAGCCCGCCGAGGCGGGCCAGCTATGGACCATGGAAGGCTCTGGCCAGATCGAGAGCAGCAGCGGCCAGTGCCTCGCCGCCGAGAACTTCCTCGCCCACGGAGCGATCACGCTGGAGTCCTGCAACGCGAACAACGGGTTCCAGTTCTGGGAGACCGGACCCTCTGGCGAGATGCAGAACATCGCGCTGAACTCGGCCTACATCGCGTTCAACTTCTGCCTCGCCGACGTGAGCGATGGCGGTTCTGGCACGACGGTTGAGCAGGACCAGTGCTATGGCTACCC
>DATJLT010000146.1:0-6275 GCA_035509195.1 Streptosporangiaceae bacterium
GATCCAGCCGGCCTCGTGCGGAATCGTGCGGTGATCAGTATCTGTGCCGAACCTGGCACGGTGCCCGGCGATCCGCAGCGCCTCGTGCGCCGTTATCCCTGCCAGCCTGGCGGTTTCTCGTGCGGTTGCCGCGACGGAGGCCCTGTCCACGATCAGGTCGGCGCCGTAGCCGAAGTCCAGCACAACGGCTCCGGGCGGCGCGGGCGCTCGCTCGGGCCCCATCAGGGTCAGCACGGCGTATTCCGCCGACACGTCAGCGATCTCGACCCGGAGCATGAACCGCATCGACTGAAGGAACTCCACGAGTTGATCGGCCTCGCCGGGTTCCACGTGAATCCAGGTCCGCGCCCCGTCATCGACGAGGCTGAGGAAGTGCTCAACGTGCCCGTGCGGGCTGAGGATCAGGGTCGTGGCGGCCACTCCGGGCGCCAGATCGTCGATCTTCTGCGTGCTGAGGCTGTTCAGCCAGCTCAGCCTGTCGGGCCCGGAGATCGTGACGACATCCAGGTTCGACCGGTCCACGACGGCTGCTCCGACGGAAAGCGCGCGCTGCTCGGCGAACGGATCACCATAGTGAGCGGGCACGCCCACGTCAGGAAACTCGGCCTCGACTGCTCCTTCGGTTCCAAGCAACGGACTGCTCATGACTGCAAGGCTATCCGGCGGTCAGTATTCGGTGACCTCGCCCGCACGCACCATGAGCCGACGCGACACTTCCACGCTCCCGGCCAGCGCCCGGTCGTGCGTTACCAGCAGCAGGGTTCCGTCGTAGTGCCCGAGTGCCTGCTCAAGCTGTTCGATCGCGGGCAGGTCAAGATGGTTGGTCGGCTCATCCATGATCAGCAAATTAGCACCGGAGTGCATCAGCAAGGCCAGATCGGCTCGCGTACGTTCGCCCGGCGACAGCCGTCCCGCTGCCCGTCCGATGTCGTCGGCGCCGAGGCCGAACTTGGCAAGCAGCGTCCGCGCCTCTTCGTCTGGCAACCCGGACTCGGCGCGGAACGCGTCAATGAGGCGAGCGGACGCCGGGAAGGTCCGCCGTCCCTGGTCGATCTCGCCGATCGCGACCGAAGCCCCAAGCGACTGCCGACCAGAATCGAGTGGTACCCGGCCGAGAAGCGCCTGGATCAGCGTGGTCTTGCCCGACCCGTTGTCGCCTTGCACCAGCACTCGCTCGCCCCAGTTGACCTGCAGGCTGACCGGCCCGAGCGTGAAGTTCCCCCGCCGCACGACGGCGTCGCTGAGCACGGCGACGACCTCGCCGCTCCGCGTCGCGGCGCCAAACCGCAGCCTGAGCTGCCACTCCTTGCGCGGTTCTGCGACCACCTCTAGCCGGTCGATCGCCCGGAGCGTCGCCGCGGCCTTGGCGCCGAGTTGCTGCGCGGCCTCAGCGCGGTGATGCCTGATGCTCTTGTCAGGTTCCTTGCGCCTGCTTGCGGTGCTCTTGGCCGACCGCTCGCCTGACCGCGCCCACTCCTTCTGCTGCCGTGCCCGCTCGAGCAGGTTATCCCGCTTCGCGGCGTACTCCTCGTAGTCCTCGGCCGCCTTGGCCCGGTCCCTGGCCAGCTCTTCCTTGTAGGCCTGGTAGCCGCCGCCGTAGAGCTTGACCTGGCGCGAGTGGGGGTCGATCTGGAGCACCTGCCGCGCCGTCCGGTCAAGGAAGGTCCGGTCATGCGAGACCACGACGAGGCCGCCACGGTAGCTCACCAGGTGGTTTTCAAGCAGGTCGAGTCCGGTCAGGTCAAGGTCGTTCGTGGGCTCGTCGAGCAGCAGCACCTCGAACTTCGCCAGCAGCACGGCGGCCAGCGCCAGCCTGGCGAGCTGCCCGCCAGACAGCCTGGCCGCCTCCCTGTCCAGGTCGGAAGGCAGCCCGAGCTCGGCCGCCAGTTCGCTGGCCCTCGGTTCAAGATCAGGGCCGCCAAGCGACAGGTACGCCTCGAGTGCCGTCGCGTAGCCGGTGTCCGCGCCCGGCCGTCCAGCGGCCAGGCCGTCAGAAGCGGCCAGCATCGCCTGTTCTGCCGCGGCGACCCCGGTCCGTCTCGCCAGGTAGGCCAGCGCGGTCTCGCCAGCTCGCCGGTCATGCTCCTGCGGCAGGTACCCGACCGTGCCAGATGAGCTGACGATGCCCGCATCGGGCTTCAGCTCACCCGCGAGCACCCCCAGCAACGTCGACTTTCCGACTCCGTTCGGCCCCACGACCGCTATCCGGTCCCCTGCCGCGACCGTGACTTCCGCGTCGTGCAGCACTACCATCGCGCCAAAAGCGACGCCGACGCCCCGCGCGCTGAGCAAAGACACGCAGGCCACGATAAAGGACCGGCCGCCTGGGCGGCCCGTCGTTTTTCGTCACCGCCCCCTTGCGAGCACCAGCGGCTAGTCCAGCTCGCCGTCCAGGTGCCTCAGGCCTTCGCCGACGTAAAGCTGACGTGGCCTGGCGATCTTCTGCTCGGGGTCGGCGGCGTTCTCCTGCCACTGTGCCAGCCAGCCGGGCATCCGGCCGATGGCGAACAGCACGGGGAACATCGTCATCGGGAAACCCATGGCCTGGTAAATGATGCCCGAGTAGAAGTCGACGTTCGGGTACAGCTTGTGACTGATGAAGTAATCGTCGGCCAGGGCGATCCGCTCGAGTTCGAGCGCGATGTCGAGCAGCGGGTTCCGCCCCGTCACGCTGAACACCTGGTCGGCGACTTCCTTGATGATCGAGGCACGCGGATCGAAATTTTTGTAGATCCTGTGCCCGAATCCCATCAGCCGGATCTCGCCTCGCTTGACCCGCTCGACATAGGCAGGGACGGCGCCCACCGAGCCGATCTCCTGCAGCATCCGCAATACCTGCTCGTTCGCTCCGCCGTGCAGGGGACCCCAGAGGGCCGCCGCGGCGGCTGCCGCCGCCGAGTAGGGATCCACGTGCGAGGAGCCGACGACTCGCATGGCGCTTGTCGAGCAGTTCTGCTCGTGGTCGGCGTGGAGGATGAGCAGGATGTCGAGCGCCCGCTCGAGCACGGGGTCTGGACGATAGCGCGGCTCGGTCATCTTCCACATCATGTTCAGGAAGTTGCCCGCATAGCTGAGCTGGGCGTCCGGGTAGGCGTAGGGCAGGCCCATCGCATGCCGGTAGGCGAACGCGGCCAGGGTGGGCATCTTGGCGATCAGCCTGACCACTTGCTCACGCTGCCGAGCGGGGTCGGCGACGAACTTGGCCTCGGGGTAGAAGGTAGACAAGCCGGCCACGGTACTGACCAGCATGCCCATCGGATGCGCGTCGTGGTGGAAGCCGTCGATGAACTTCTTGACGTTCTCGTGCACATAGGTGTGCATGCCGATCTCATTTGCCCAGGCAGCAGACTCGTCCTTCGTTGGCAGCTCCCCGGAAAGCAGCAGAAAGGAGACATCAAGGAAGGACGACCTGCGGGCCAGTTCCTCGATCGGGTAGCCACGGTAGCGGAGGATCCCCGCGTCGCCATCGATGAACGTAATGGCACTGCGGCAGCTTGCCGTATTGAGGAAAGCGGGGTCATAGCAGAGCAGGCCGAAGTCATCGTCTGAGGCCTTGATCTGGCGGAAGTCGAGCGCCCTGACCGCCCCTTCGAAGATCGGGAGCTCGTAACTGCGTCCGGTGCGGCTGTCGGTCACGTGCAGCACGCCGCCCGGCTGCTCGTTCGGTGTCGTCATCGCGGTTGTTCCTTCGCATCGCGGGCCACGGACGGCGGACAGAATCCTGCTGTTTCATACCCGACCGTAGTTCTTTCAGCCCAGACTAGGAACGCCTCATTTTGGCTCGGTACGGCACTCCTGACAGGTGCCGAAGACCGTGAGGTGACCGACGTCGGTCTCGAAGCCGTATTCGGATTCCAAAGACTTCACCAGGGGCCCCACCGCCGCCTGGTCAAGTTCGGTGATGCCGCCGCAGGCGCGGCAGACCAGGTGGATGTGCTTGGCTTCGGCGGCGAGATGGTAACGATGCGCGCCGTGGCCCAGATGAGTGTGCGTGACGAGGCCGATCTGCTCAAGCAGTTCAAGCGTGCGGTAGACGGTGGAGACGTTGACGCCGACGGCTGTCTGCCTGACCTCGGCGTAGATCTCCTCGGGCGTCGCGTGCTCGAGCTTCGTCACGGCTTCGAGCACTAGCTGCCGCTGAGGTGTCACCCGGTAGCCGCTGGCTCGCAGCGCGTCATCCCACGTCTGCGACATACCTGAAGTCTAGTAGCGCAAATCCCACTTGCCTGGCACGGCGATGATCACGTAACGTGCTGGCTAACACGGGAAAGGAGGTGGTCCAAACTAATGCATAGTTGTAGGACTCGTGAGGTGGCTGTCAGCTAGCCGCCGTCCCGTGTGGAACGCCTCGGCGTCGCTCAGGCGGCGGTTGGCTAATACACGGCAGGCACCGGACCCCCGGGTGATCGGCCAAGTCCAGCCGATCCTGTGACGTTCACACGCCGCAGAAGCGCCCGGGGGATTCTCTTTTCTAGCCGCTTACCCGCTTGAGCTGAGCTGAGACGTGCGGCTGCAGGGGCTGGCCGACAGCGGCCATGTCGTAGGCATAAGCCAGGTCAGCACCGATGAGACCGTATAGCCGCTTACCCGCGGTAACCTCCTTGGCGGTCGCGGTGCGCACCACCGCATCGGTGACCAGTTCGATCTTGGTGCCGTCGATCCGCCCGACATAGATCTCGGTGATGCCGGTCGGATGGGTAAGCAGCACTTCGAGCTGATTGTCAGGCTGAGGGCGCCAGAACCCGACCTCAATCGCCAGCGGGCGCCCTATGTTGCCTTCGGCGTCGAGCAGCCAGGTGCGGCTCGAGTAGATCAGGAACGGCTTGCCGTTGTGGCTGAACGAGAGTTCCTGCCCGAAGTTGACGCTCTCGATCGTGGGATAGCCGACGACTCCCGCGCCTTCCCAGCGGCCAAGCAGAAAGCTCAGCGGAGCGATCGCCTGGTGCGGTTCCATCAGGGCTTTGCCCCGACCCGCCACAGGCGAAGGACGATCAGCGCACAACAGCCCGCACTCGCCGCCGCAACCACGGTCAGCACGATCACGCTCAGGTCGGCTATCACAGGTGGCAGTGTACGGTGTGACAATGGCTTCTGGTTCGCTCGTTATCAAGGTAACCGCAGGCAAGAATGACGCCGAGCGCTGTAACCAGGCCTTTAATGTCGCCGCCGCCGCACTGGCCAGCGGCGTGCCCGTGTCGCTCTGGCTGACAGGCGAGGCGAGCTGGCTCGGCCTTCCCGGCGAGGCTGAGCAGATCAAGCTCGATCACGCGACCCCGCTGAACGACCTGCTCGCCGCGATTCTCGCGGGCGGCACCGTCACGGTGTGCACCCAGTGCGCCGCCCGCCGTGAGATCACCGAAGACCGGCTGATCGCGGGCGTCAGGATCTCCGGTGCGACGACGTTTGTGTCCGAGGTCATGGCCGAAGGCGCCAAACCGCTAATTTATTAGCCGACCCGACCCCGGCATGCGGCGCAGCCGGGCATTCCGCCGGGGCTTACCACATCGCTGGCTATCCGTTGTCGTTCGCAGGTCGGGGCCAGGGACATCGCTGGCTACTTGCTGTTGTTCCCGTAGCATCGCGGAGCCAGCGATGCTGTCCGCCCCGGGCCTGGCTGCGACATCGGTGGCCTCCCGATGCTACTGAATCCCTCAGGCTGAGACGGCGGCGAGTCGCTCGGCGCGCAGCCGGCTGGTCAGTGCCTCGTCGGCCGCAGGCAGCGGCGGTAGCGGGCCTGCCGCCCAGGTCAGCAGCAGATCAGCCAGGCTCGGGTTCCGCACGAGCGCCGGCCCGTGCAAGTAAGTGCCGAGGATCCGGCCAGCGTACGCGCCCTCTGTGCCGCTCCCGTCACCGTTGCCGACCCCGAGCACCAGCCGGGCCAAGGGCTTGGCTCCGGCCCCGATGCTGGTCTTGCCCTGGTGGTTCTCGAAGCCTGTCAGCCGGTCCACGCCAAGCGCCTGATCGACATCGGCCACGATCTCACCGACCCCGCGTTTGTCGCCGCGCCCGCTGCGGATGTCGATGAGGCTGAGCCCTTCCACCGGCTCGCCCTGTGCGCCGCCGAAGACCTCGCCAATGAGCTGGTAACCGGCGCAGACAGCGAAGATCACCGCTCCGCGCGCGGCGGCGGCCGCGAGGCCGCCGTCGGCACGCAGCCGCCTGGCGGCAAGCACCTGCGGCAGGTCCTCGCCGCCGCCGAGCAGGTAGATGTCGCCCTGCCTCGGCACGGGCTGGTCGGAGTTGATGCCGGCCGGCTCGACGGCGATCCCCCGCAG
>DATJLT010000147.1:0-39878 GCA_035509195.1 Streptosporangiaceae bacterium
TCCCGCGAGAACTACAGCGTGTTCGTTCCGGCGGCGCAGCGCGGCTCGGTGGGACCGTCGTGGGCCACCGGCCCGACGCCGGGCACCGACCTCCCCATCCAGCGGTTCTTCATCGCCACCCCCAGCGACCCGGCCCGCGTGATCAATGCGGCGCTGGCCCGCGGGCAGGACCTGATCCTCACCCCCGGCGTCTACAACTTGCACCAGAGCATCGACGTCACCCGGCCGGACACGGTGGTGCTCGGCCTCGGCTTCCCCACCCTGGTGCCGGCCAACGGCATCGTGCCGATGCGGGTAGGCAGCGTTCCGGGCGTGAAGCTATCTGGGATGATCTTCGCTGCCGGGCCGGTGAACTCTCCGGTGCTCCTGCAGGTGGGCAGCCAGCCCGGGCCGGGCGACCCGGCAGACCCCACCACGGTGCAGGACGTGTTCTTCCGCATCGGCGGCGCCGCGCCGGGCCGCGCGACCACCAGCCTCGTGGTCAACAGCTCCCAGGTGATCCTCGATGACATCTGGGCCTGGCGGGCCGATCACGGCGCGGGCGTCGGCTGGACGGACAACGTCGGGGATCACGGGCTCATCGTCAACGGCAACTCGGTGACCGCTTACGGGCTCTTCATCGAGCACTACGAGCAGACGCAGGTGATCTGGAACGGCGACTACGGCTCTGACTACTTCTTCCAGAACGAGATGCCTTATGACCCGCCGAGCCAGGCGGCCTGGATGGAGAACGCGACGACCGGCGGGTATCCGGCCTTCCGCGTGTCTGGCTGGGTGCGGCACTTCTCCGGTTACGGCCTGGGGAGCTACTGCTTCTTCGAGCTGGGGATCCCGATCGAGGCCTCAGAGGCGTTCGCTGTTCCTAGAGATGCGCCAGGGGTCTCTGTGCATGACCTGCTGACCGTGTTCCTGAGCGGGTCTGGCGGCATCGAGTCCGTGGTAGACGGCACCGGAGCCGCCGTCGACTCCTCGAACGGCGGGCCGAGCGACGTGGTGTCGTTCCCCTAGGTCCAGTCGGCGTCCAGCTCGGCAAGCAGGTACTTGAGCGCGGAGGCGGCCCGGCGGAAGTTCGCCGGGCCGCTGAAACCGCCGAAGGTACCACCAGCGGCGAGGTGCGGCTCAAGCGACAAGTAACCGTCGAAGCCGTCCTCGATGAGGGCGCTCAGGGTCTGCCTGACCTCGCCGTCGCCCCGCCCGGCAGGCACTACCTCGCCGGTTTCCGCTCGCGCGTCCTTGATCTGCACGTACTTCAGGTAGGGACGGATCAGCCCGTATGCTCCGGTGTGCGGGCGTACGCCGCACTGCACGAAGTTGGCCGCGTCGAAGGTGGCGCGCAAGTTCGGCGATTCCACGCTGGCGATCAGGTCGGCGCAGCGTTCAGGTATGTCGCCGTAAATCAGCTTCTCGTTCTCGTGTGCCAGGATCAGGCCATGCTCGACCGCGACCTGGGTGAGGGCGGCGAGCCGGTCGATGACCTCGGTGCGGTACCGCTCTGGCTGATCGCCTGCGGGGATGAAGAAAGAGAACACGCGGACCAGGTTCGTGCCGAGCCGCGCGGCGATCTCCGCGACGCGGCGCATTCTCGCGAGTTCCGGCTCGAACGGCGCCGTGATGCCGATCTTGCCGATCGGCGAGCCGATCGCGGAGACCTGGACCCCGGCGGCGTCGATGGCGGACCTGAAGGCCGTCACCTGAGCGTCGGTGAGATCGGCCACGTTGGCTGACCAGGCACTGCGGAATTCGAGGAAGCCGATCGACTCGGCCGCGAGCACCTCAAGCTGTTCCGCCGGGTCCGATGAGATCTCGTCGGCGAAGCCGCTCAGCACGAAGGTCATAACCAGTCAAGATAGCGGGGCGAGAAAGTAGTCAGACTCGGTGTCCACAAGGCCGGCGAAATAAGCCATCGAGCGCACGCTGAGGAATTCGAGCAAGTCAGCCAGCGACCCCATCGCGGCCTCATCTGCCAGCCACATCCACATTTCGCGCGTCTCGAGCCTGGCGCCGCGGTAGAGCTTGGGCTCGAAGGCCTCGAACCCCATCCTGACCTGACCGAGCCCCCGGCTTGTCGCGTACCTGACCGGCTCGTAGCACACGAGCTGGCGGTAGGCGAGCGGGAGGTCGGGCTCGGCGTAATCACAGCCGTAAACCAGCCCGAGGTAGTTACGGTCATCGACGAGGTCTATCCCGCAGGCCACCAGCGAGCCGTCGCGCTCGATCCCGATGACCCTGAGCGCCTGGCCAAGCAGCCTGGCCATCGATGACCTCGTCGCGGCCAGCCTGGCACGGTCGGGGGTTCCGCCGTGCCTTTCCAGGTTAGCCGCCTCAAGCTCGACCAGGCGATCAAGGCAGCCAGTTACCGTAACCGTCCTGATGGACATTCCCGATGAGCCGAACGCGGCAAGGTCGCTGCGGTAGCGGCGCCTGATGCCCTTGGGCTGAGCGGCCTGGAACTCGTCAAGCGACCCGGCACCGCTGGTGTCGAAGACGGTGACTCCGGTCAGGACGCCGCGGCAGAATCCGCTGCTCGCCAGGGCCGCACGGAGCGCGTCGTCGAGAGGATGCACGAAGGGCAGCGCGATCCCTTGCGGCACGCCGGCCGCCGCGTGGTTTTTGAGCGCGCCGAGCAACGCGAGCATTGCCGTTGTCCGCTGATCGCCTGGCAGGTCGGGAGCGAGCGCCGCTGATGTCGTGTCAAAGCCCCTGAAGACGGTGACCTCGCCGAGCGCGGCAGCCAGCCGCTCCCAGGCCGGCCCTTCGCCCCGGCCGGCGCAAAGACGCCGCAGCAGCGAGTCGTGCGTCGCTGACCTGGCCGCGCTTGCCGGATCGCCCAGCTCGCTTGCCCGCAGGAACTGTGGGCTTGCCAGCATCTTCCACGGATGGCTGAACAACGCGGTGCCCGCGGCAGTGCCTGAACCGTGCAGTGCCGCGACGGCTCGCCCGCCGGCCTGCGCGACCGCGACGACCGGATCGCCGGGCTCGACGAGCTCCCTGAAACTGAGGTAGCAGTGACTCTGATCGATCGCGCCTGACGTGAGCCCGTCCCACTCGCCAGCGTCGATCGCGCCGATCGTGTCGTGGATGCTGACCGTGATCATGACGCCGCTCCCGCCGCATCGTGTACTGACCTGATGCGCTTGACCGGCGAGCTGAGCAGCAAGAGCGAGACGCACGTCATGGAGGCGGCGATGATCAGCAGTGCCGCGTGCGGGCCGTACGCGTCGGCAAGCGCACCGCCGGCCAGCGCGCCGACCGGCACGAGTCCAAGCGAGACCATGCGGTAACTGGCCGTCGCCGACCCGACGAACCGCCTGGGCGGTATCGCCTGGCGCAGGCTGATCGCGTACACGTTGTAGGTGCCGAGTGCGAGGCCGTTCAGCAAGAACGCGGTGCCGAAGACCGGGATGACCGGAAGTGCGGGAGTCAGCAGCGGACCGATCAGCAGCATCGCCGAAGCGGTCACCAGGCCAGTGGTCAGCGAGGCGCCAGCGTGCAGCCGGACGGAAAGACGTCCGGCGACAATGGAGCCGATCAGGGCGCCGGCGCTGGCGATCCCCAGCAGGATGCCGACGACGCCGGCGGAAAGATGGGCCGTGCGGACGCCGAAAAGCAAGAACGCCGTGACGAAGGCTTGCTCATGCAAATTGAAGAAGCCTGATTGCAGGCAGAGATCCCTGATCTCGCGGCAGCCCCAGCTATATTTCAGGCCGGTGAAGACCGTACGCCAGCCTCGGTCAGTACCCGTGCCTTGCGCGCCCCCGGCGTCCCGCGCGGACGGCATCGCGGCCGACCTGAGGAAACCGAAGGCCACGATCGCGCCGGCGAACATGGCGCCGGTCGCGCCGAGCGCGAACGGCAGGCCAGCCGCCGAAAGCAGCAGGCCGGCCAGCGTGGGACCGGCGAGCTGGGTCGCCGAGGTGCTCGCCTGGAGCAACCCGTTGCCCCTGGCCAGTTCCGATGAGCTCAGCAGCCGCGGAATCGCGGACTGAAATCCGACATCGTAGAAAACGGTCGCCGATCCCACGACCATCGCCGCGATCAGCAGGGCAAGGAACCCGAGGCCGCCGAGCCCGTACACCAGGCCGAGCAGCCCGAGCATCGCCCCTCGCACGATCGAGCTGACCAGCATGAGGCTGCGGGTTTCCGCCTGGTCGGCGACCGCGCCCGCGATCAGGGCGAAGACGATGACCGGCACGAACTGCGAAGCGGAGATCAAGCCGGCCTCGACGCCGCTGCTGTGCAGCTTGACGACCGCTATCAGCGGAAAGAGGAACTCGCAGATCTGATAGCCGAGCCTGGCCAGGAAGTCTCCGCCCCAGAGCTGGCGGAAGACAGGGAGAGTCAGTAACTGGCGGTCGCCGGCGGGCTGCCCGGTTCGGGTATCCATGCGGGCTTTCAGTACACGAACGGCGCCCACTGGCGCACCTGGCTGACCGTGACTCCGGCAGTCGTGAAGTAGGGATCCTGAGCCATCAGGTCGTCGAGCTCGGCGCGGCCAGGAACGTCAAAGACGATGATGGCACCCGAGTCATCGGCGAGCGGGCCGGCCAGCTTCACGAGCCCGGCGCCGTGCAGTCGCATGAGAATGTCACGATGGGCACCACGCGCGGCCAGCCGCTCAGGCCCGCCGTTGAAGGTCAGCTCAACTACCCACATGCCTGGCTTCCCCTTTCCTCTCCTCGTCAGTGATCAGCTCAATGCCGCCGCTGACGGCGGCGTCAAGCTCGTCAAGCTCAGCGATGGATCTGGCATCGATCAGGTACGTGACGACGCGGTCGTCCGATTCGGTGAACGGCCGCAGGGCCTCGCCGCGCTGCTTGAGCACCAGTACTGCCCGCAACGCGGGCGGATCATCCGGGTGTCCTGGCTTAATTTCCGGCCAGGCCTCGCCCTGGGCCGACCAGGCAGGCTCGCCGAACCCCGGATAGCTTACCCGGACATCGCTGAGCGTCCCTGTACTCGCGGGAAGATAGACCTGGCGGCTGCAGCGCTTGGGCGGCGGGTAGCAGATGTCCTCGCCAAGCGTGATCTTGATGACTTCCGGCTCGAGCGGCTGGCCGGTCGCCAGGTGATACAGCGGCATCAAGCCGTCGCCAGGGGTCCTCGCCGCAATCTCCATGAGCATCACGCGCCCGCCGGGGGCCAGGCGAAGCTCGGCATGAGCGATGCCGTCAGCGAAGCCGAGCCGCTCGATGATCTCCCTGTTCGCCGCCAGCAGGCGCGCGTTCGCGGGATCATCTGGCGCGGGGACGGTGTGGCTGAGTTCGACGAAGAACGGGCCTTCACCTTCGGTCGTGCCCTTGCGGGTCAGTGACTCGAAGCGGATGCGGCCGTCCTTCACCAGCGTCTCGACGGAGAATTCCGGCCCGGTGACGCAGTCCTCGGCCAGCAGGGTCTCTCCAGCCGGGTAGCTGCCGAGCGATGCCCTGAGCTCCGCCTCGTCGCTGACTATGCGGACCCCCGAGCTTGACCGCCGTCCCGCCGGCTTGAGCACCGAGGGAAACCGCACGGCGGCCAGGTCGGCAAGGAACCTGTCCTCGGCGGGGATGACGGTCACCTGCGGACTCCACTCGGGCAGGTACGCCCGCTGCAGGTACTTGCTGCGGCAGGCACGACTCGCCCGCAGGCCTGGCGATGGCAATCCGAGCATGTCGGCCGTGATTCCCGTCTGCTCGACGAACATCTCGCCGACAGCGAAGACGCCGGCGATCTCATAGCGCGCACGCCAGGAGAGCACCCGAGCGATGACTCCCGCGGTGAACGCGCCTTCAAGGCCGACCTCGCCTTCGACGAAGCTCGTCTCGGTGATCAGCGAGGCAGGCCATTCGCCTTTTGCCATCGCCCGCTCGGCCGTGCTGCGCCAGCCTTCTGAGGTGATGACAAGGATGCGCAGGTCCCTGGCGGCAAGTTCGGTGAGGTAAAGCCAGTTCCGCATCATGACGCGGAAGCCGCCGAGCAGTATGAAGGCACGGGGCTTCGCGTGGCCAGTCATCAGCGGTACCCGTACTGACGCAGGAGCCAGGGATGCTGTTCATCGAAGCAGGCGAGGTTGCCCCCGGTGAAGTAGTCGCGCCAGCTCGACACCTTGCCCTGGTAGAAGCTCCAGGAACCTGGATCGTAGACGGCGTCGGCGATCTTCTCCGGGTTCTCCGCCGATCCGACGTGGTCGAACACGCGCTGCAGTGCCGCGACCTGAAGCTCGCGTGAGCCGCCGCCCCTCGGGCCGACGAGCTCCTCGAAGCTGACCTTGCAGACGCCCGGATGGTGCAGCAGCCAGACAGCCTTCTCGAACTGATCCCATCCGAGAAACGAGCGGTCGCGGAGCGCGTAGTCGATCTTTTCTTCCCACGAGCTCATCGAGCCGAGTATCTGGTGGAAGACGTCGAATTCGTGGAAATTACCGTAGCCGGCCGCCGTGCGCCCTTCAAGGAAGTTAATCATCGAGACCACGGTGTCACGCGGATCGCGGTAATTGAACACGATCGGCGGCTGGCCAGTGCTGGTCCATTCCTGCAGGAAATTGCCATCTACCTTGTCGATGTCGAGCTCATGGTAGATCCAGCACAGCCCTGGCGGCGTGTCGGCGAACTTCGTGTACGAGATGTACGGATTGGTAATGACCGAGTCCGCGAAGTCAAACCTGGACTGCCCGTACCTGTTGACCACCCGCTGCCCGAGCCTGCGCTGCCAGGCCCACCCGAGCGCGGGCCAGTCATCGAGAGTGCGCCGCGCGAGCTCAGGACCGCGTAAATGAGCCAGCCTCGCATAGTCATCCCTTGACCTGGTGACGGAGGCGAGCTGAAGTAGCTGCTCGTCGCCGAAAACCGGCTGGTTATCCGGACTTGGCCGGGGCACGCCTGCCATCTTGTAGCCGAGTTGCAGCATGAGGCCCTGCATCAGGTGCGTTCCCGCCTTCTGCAGTGAGATAACCAGGACCCTTGGCGCCTCGTGCATCGTTCCTCCATTTCGCCTTGATGCCCGGCGCTAGGAGCGCCGGTAAAGAACTCCGTCGCTCCATACCATTGCGAGCTGCCCCCATTCCATCGCCGAGGCGGCGTCCGGGAAGAAACCCCGGCCATTATGGTTGGCGCTGGTGTTGCAGAGGACCGGTATGCCGCTCCACTTGTGGTATTCGCGCAGTATCGTCGCCAGCACCGCGTCGTCCGCCTGGCTGACGGTCTGCAGCCGCGCCGTGCCGTCGAGGTGAATGACCGCGGGAATGCGGTCCTTCCACTGCGGCCTGACCGTGTGCTCGAACAGCATGTAGGGGTCCGGGGTGCCGGGGTCGAAGATCGCAGGGGCGTGCTCGGCCAGGCAGATCGGTGCCACGGGCCGGTAGAACTCGCGGCGCTTCACGTTGTTCAGCCGCTGCTTCATCGCAGGGTCGGTGGCCGGCGCGAGTATGCTGCGGCCGCCTAGTGCGCGCGGCCCGAGTTCGGCCCTGCCCTGCAATACGACCACGGGCTCGCCGGTGAGGTGAAGGAGCCTGGCCAGTTCTTCCGGCCGGCTGGGGACCACGCTCCAGCCAGGCGGAACATGCGGGGTGCGCACGAGCGCTGGCCCGAGCCTGACCTGCCATTCGATGGGCCGGAGCCCGGTGCCCTGGCTCGCGCCAAGACAGGCCGTGCCGATTGCCGAGCCTGAGTCGTCGGGAAACGGCGGCACCCACATCGCCTTGATCATCGGGTGCGAGCGCAGGGCGGTGTTCCATTTGATGTTGAGGGCGCACCCGCCGGCGAAGCACAGGTTCAGCGGTTCGCCGCCTGACCACCCGGCGATTTTCTCCGTGACCCGCGCGATGAGGAGTTCTTCGATGAACTCATGCGCGCTCGCGAGTATGTCGTCGTCCGGCACGCCGAGCTGGTCCGTTTGTGCCCGCACGTCGCAGAGAAAGGCGTGGACATACCTGTGGGAAGGCTCGCCCGTGCTTCCGCAGCCGATGATCTGGCTGCGGTACTCGCGTACCTGCGGCGTCGCGGCCTCGAAATGCTCGAAGAACACTCGATCGAAGATGTCCTTGATAGCAGGGGCCGGCGTGCCGAGCGCCATGTACGCCATCAGCTTGCCAGCTACGGCCAGGTCATCGACGTGCGTGGACTTCGAGTCCCTGCGGTACGGGCCCCAGTGCTGTGAAAGCATCGAGTACGTGTGGCCGATCAGCGGGAAGGCCTCGCCGCGCGGATCGATGACCCCGTCTCCGTCGACGTAGTACAGCCGGGGAAAACATCCGCCGTCCCACACGAGCACCGCGCAAGGGGCGCCAATCTGCGCGAAGGGACTGGTGCAGTAAGCGGCGGCGAGGTGGCTGGCTACATGCACGTAACTGTCGTAATCACGGGACTCCCCGCCGATCACGAAGCGCCCCGAGCAGCCAGGTAAGGCAGGGTCGGGAACGCTCTTGGTCTCACGGTAAGGCGCCAGCCGCAACTCGAACGGCATGCCACCTGTCGTTCGCTCGACGTGACCGTAGCCTGAACCGTCCCAGCCGTCGATCACCCACTGCTCGATGTCATTGACACGGCATCCGTTATCGGCGAGCACGGACACGATGTCGTTCAGTTCGTCGACGTCGCAATAGCGCCGGTTGTTGGCCAGCTTCTGCAGTTCGACGTTGAATTCCAGCTTGCCGTCATTCAGCAGAGCTATCCCTCCGCTTTGCGTGAGCTTCAGTCCTGCCGTGATCATGATCAGCTTCCTTCGTAAGATCGTGGCCCGCCGCGGAATCGTGAATGTCGCGGACCGCCATGGTCGCGGTAGTAACGGCGGCACGCGCCGCCCCCAGCGCTTCCTGAGCCGATTCGATGTCCCTTTCTGGCAGCAACGCGACCACGTCGGCCGCGCAATCGATTAAGTGAATCGCAGTAAGCGCGAGCCAGTCACCAGGAGCCGCTTCCTCGAGAATGCTCTTGCGTGCGCTTACCAGGCAGTCAACGGCCGCATTATCCTCAGCCCGCACCGAATACTCCAATTAAGCATTCATTTCTCCGGCGACAACGAACGGCATCCTAGCCGAGCCCAATAGCAGATTCAAATCAGTTGAGAAACCATGATCGACCGGTTTGTTAATGTAGTATCAGATTCCGGTCAATCTGGCCTACCGGCGCTCAGCATTCAGCGAACCAACCCAAAAGCATGCACGGCAGGTAACGGGGCGTATACCAAGGGCCGGCCGTTATCTCGAAATGGAAAAATTTGCGGGCCGTCGTTTACAGAATGTTAGCGGCAATCCGCTCTGCGCGAATCTGATTGTTAGCTACCCTAGCGGAATTATCTTATATCCGGGCCGATCCGCAGCGGAAGGGTAACTGGCCCGCCTGTCCTTGCCGCCTCGTACACGGCGAGCACCAGTTCAAGGCAGGCACGGCCGTCCGCACCTGTCACGGCGGGCTCGCGCCCCTCATCGATCGCGGCAAGCAGGTCAGCGAGCTGCGCGGCGTGGCTGGCCGCTCCGATCAGCGGAGTGCTCGCGCCAGCGGCTACGGCCGGGTCGCCGGCGGATCCTGGCGGGTGCCCGTCCTTGCCGGCCAGCCCGCGGCTGGTGATCTGGCCATCAGTGACCACGATCGTCCCGCCCGTGCCGGTGATTTCCAGCCGCTGGGCGAATCCGGGGAAGACCGAGGTGCTGGAGACCAGCGTGCCCAGCGCTCCTGAGCGGAACGTGAGCAGGGCAAGGGCAACGTCCTCCGCCTCCATGGCGTGCGCCTGAGTAGCGGTGAACGCCGTCACCTCGGCTACCGGTCCCATCGCCCAGAGCAGCAGATCCGCGTAATGGATCCCCTGATTCATCAGCGACCCGCCATCGAGCGCCTCGGTGCCGCGCCAGGCGGCGCTGTCGTAGTAGGCCTGGCTGCGATACCACTTGGTGCTCGCCTCCCCGAGCAGCAGCCGTCCGAGCGCGCCGGTCCCGGCCAGGTTCTTCAGCTCGAGCAGGCCAGGATCGAAACGATGCTGAGAGATCACCGTGAGCTTTACGCCCGCGGCCTCGGCCGCCTCGGTCAGCCGGTCAGCCGCCGCGAGCGTCACGTCGATCGGCTTCTCGATGACCAGGTGCTTTCCGGCCGCCGCCGCCCGTATGCCGATCTCGGCATGCAGCCCGCTCGGCACGCAGACCGATACCACGTCAACGTCGTCGCGCGCCAGGAGCGCATCGAGGTCAGGCATGGCCACGCACCCGTGGCGCTCAGCGAACCGGCCGGCCGTATCGGCACTGACATCGGTGACCGCGACCAGCCTGGCATTGCCGAGCCGGGCAACGGCCTGTGCGTGAGTCGACGCGATGATGCCTGTCCCGGCGATCCCGAATCCGTGCACGAGCGCAGATTAGCCCACGTTCTTGCCAGAGCCCGGCTCTGCCTGGCCAAGCCACATCCGCAAGACAGCGAGGTACTGCGGCAGCGCGCGTTCCGGTGACTCGATCTCAGGATGCCAGCGTTTCTCCCACTCGACGGAGACAGGCCCGCGGTACCCGCCGGCCCGCAGCAGGCCGAGCATCTCCCGCACGGGCACCTCGCCCTCGCCGAGAAGCACCAGCCGCCAGCCATCTGCCCGGTCAGGCGCCCGCTTCGCGTCCTTGACCTGCGCGAGCAGCAGCCTGTGCCCGATGCTGGCGTAGACCTGCTCGGGTGACTCGCCCAGGCGGTACGGGTGGTGACTGTCCCAGACGGCCCCTACCGACGCGGAGTCGACCAGCCCGAGCAACTCGGCAAGTACCGACGACGAGGAGAACGAGTCATGGGTCTCCACTCCGATCGCGACGCCGAGCCGCTCGGCGAGCGGAGCGTGAGCCTCGAGCGCCCGCGCGGCCGACTCGAGTACCGCGCGCCGCCGCCGCACAGGGCCGGGCAGCGCACCGCCGAAGACACGGACAAGCGGACACTCCAAGTCGCTGGCCAGCTCGAGAAACCCGCGCAAGTTCTCGCACTGGCCAGGGTCAACGAGCCGTATCGACGTGTCGACCGCCACGACAGGCAAGCCGGCCATGGCCAGCGTGCGCTTCACATCGGAGCGCGCCGGTGCCGGCATCAAAGGGTCGATGAACTCCCCGTCGATCAGCCGCAGTTCGATGCCGTCGTAGCCGCAGTCGCGCCCGAGCGCCGCCGCGGCCGCGAGGCTGGCATCGGGGAACGCCAGCGTGCTGAAGGCGACCGGCATCGGGCCTGGGGCGGCGGCCAGGTCAGGCCTTCTTAAAGGACGCGATGTCGAACACGCCGTCGGTTCCGGCCGCCGACAGCTTGAGCCAGCCCGCGACGTAGGATTTCGCCTCAAGCGGATGCCTGGCCGGCGTCGCACCCAGGGCGTGGTAGGCGGCATCATGCTTCTTGTAACGCTGGCCGTGCAACGTGCAAGCCGAGTTAGTGATAACTGGCGGGTCAATGCCGGTCAGCACGGCGGAGCCGCGTACCCGCCCGGAAGAACTCGCCGTCACGGTCAGCGTCTCGCGCGCCCGGTCGAAGACCGGGGCCGGCTCGGGTGCGAAGACAAGAAGGCTCCTGAGGGTGCCCTGCGGTGCGGACAGGAAGCTCACCTGGTTGAGGGTGACGCTGAAATGGCGCCTGCCTGGCAGGCCAGCGGTGCTGCCAAGGGCGGACACCTCGCCTGTGCCCGCGTTCCACGAGCCTCCCGAGCACGAGGTGCGGCCAGGTGACGCCTTGCACCCGTAGTCGACAACCAGGGAAGAGAACCAGAACCTGATGTGCGGCGAGTGAAACCTCAGCCTCGAGGTCGCCTTGAAAGTGAACGAGCCGGAGAGGTCACCGGTGAACGTGGTCTCACTGCCGCTGTGGCAGGTAGTGCGCGAGCGCGAGGAAGGGCTGAACTTCAGCGTGAAGAACGCGACCGGCTTGAGCGAGTTGCGCGCTAGCAGCGTGGCATGTCCTGTCTTCCTGCTGGCCCTGAACCCGAAACCATGCAGGGCAGGGAAATTCCAGGAATCGGACTCGCCGGCCGTGGAGATCGTGATGAACGGCCCTGGCCCGAGATCGCTGATGCCGACCGACCAGGTATGCCCGCCCGACTTGACCGTGACAGGGCCGCCGATCAGCGAGACCGTCACCTTCTTCGCGACAGGTGCGGCGTCCGCCGCGGGCAGGACGGCCAGCGAACCAGCCACCAGGCCCGCGGCGCACGCGAAGCTCAGGAAACGCCTGCCCCTCTGCGCCATCGAGCGCCCCCTCTCCTGGCCAACGCCGATATAAGCCGCCCTCGGCACCCTAACTTAGCCAGGTTCCGCTGAATGCGATCAGATCTTCCTGAACGTGGAGAAGTCGAATCCGCCCGAGCCCTTCGCCGCCAGCTTGGCCTTGCCAAGCAGGTACGACGTGGCCTGAAGCGAGTGCCCGGCCGGGCTGGCGTAGGTCGCCTCGTACTGCACGTCCGTGTCCTTGTACTGCTGACGGCCGAGATAGCACTTGGTGACCGCCGGCTTGGCCCGGCGAGTCACCGTCAGGACTACCGAGCCAGTCACGCGGCTTGACTTCGCCCCAGCCCCAGCCCCAGCCGTAAACGGCCAGAACCACCCAGATCACTTTCATCGGACACGCGAGCCGATCCAGGCAAGCGCCCAGGCCCGTGCGCCGGCTACGCCGCGTGGTCCGCGTGGCAGGCGTACAACATCAGAGGTCCAGCGATGCTGTACGTCCCGCCCCGGCTACAGCAACGGAGTCCCAGCGATGTCACGCCGGCAGCATCAGATGACCACCGTTGCCGCTCGCCCTCGCCCGCCAGCAGCAACGCAGGGCCAACGATGCTGCACGCCCGGCGCGATGCCCCGTGCCGACGAAGGCCCGCCCCGCGGGAGGCGGGGCGGGCCTTTCGGGTAGAAGGGTTACTTCCTAGGGGAAAGGTGCAGAATGACTACTTCGTCCGTGCCCGAGCCGGGGCCGTTGTTGGTACCCGAGGGCTGACCGGTTTCGTAGGGGTTGGTTTGAGTAGGCCAGCCGACGTAGTTCTGGCTGTTGTACTCGAACCACTCTGAGGCAGTAGTTGTCGGGATGATCGGCAGGTCCGCCGCGACGAACTTAGCGATCGGCGCGAGCGCGGCCGTCTGCGCGGCCGTGCTCGGGGCGGCGGCCAGCTTGGCCAGGTCGGCGTCGATCGCCGGGTCGTTGAGCCGCTCGTAGTCGCCGGTCGCGGCGTTGCCCTTGGCCAGTGAGCTATCGAGCCAGCCTTCGTACATGTTGTATGGGGTGAGGCCGCCGTTGGACCAGTGCATGGTCAGCTCGAAGTCGCCGTCAGCGACGTCGGCGTCCCAGGTGGTCACGGCCTGGCCGGAGAACGTCGCGTCGATGCCGGCCTGCTTGAGCTCGCCCGCCACGATCGCGTCGTCTTCCGCGTAGTCGGTGTAGGCGGCAGGGTCGGTGATCGTGACCGCGACGACCTTGCCGTCCTTTTCGAAGAAACCGCTGCTGTTCAGGGTGTACCCGGCCGACTTCAGTTCGGCCTTGGCCGCAGCCGCGCTGCCGGTCGCCGAGTTCGTAAGCGAAGCGACGGGACCGCCCCAGGCCGAGAAGGTCGGCAGCGTGAGCCCGGTGGCGTTGAGCACGGGATTCTCAAGGCCCGCCTCGCCTTCCGAGGCAATGAGCGACCGGTTGATGGCAAGGCTGATCGCCTTTCTTACCGGAAGCTGGTTGGTCGGCCACTTGTTCAGGTTCGGCATCAGGCTGTTGGTGCCGCCGGCCGCCTCCCAGTAGTGGTGGTAGGCCGGATTCTTGTCGACGAAATCTTTCTGCAGTCCTGGAATGAAGTTTCCCGTCCAGTCGATCTGCCCGGAGAAGAGCGCGGTCAGCGCGCCGGTGTTCGACGTGTAAACGGGGAAATACACCTTAGGCACCTTGACCTTCGATGCCTGCCAGTAATCGGGATTCGCCTTGAGCGTGAAGCCCTGCGAGGTGAAGCTGTCCAGCTCGTAAGGCCCGCTGCCGACCGGATTCGGGTCGGTGAAGGTCGCAGGGTTGCCTGCCTTGCTCCAGATCGCCTGCGGCACGATCGCCACGCCCGCGATCTGCTCGAGGTTGGTGTACTGGGCGGTCGGGAACGTGAGCGTGACCTTATCGCCCGAGGTGGCGACCGTCGAAATGTCGAGGCCGCCGAGGTTGATAGCGGTATTTTTCTTCACCAGATTATAGGTAAAGGCGACATCCGCCGGAGTAAGGGCGGTGCCGTTGTTCCACTTCACGCCCGAGCGGATCGTGAACGTGATGGACTTGCCGCCATCGCCCCAGGAATAGCCAGTGGCAAGCCAGGGGTAGTACTTCGGCGGCGCGGCGAGGTCGAACTCGAGCAGCGGCTCGTAAATGAGCCCGGTGGCGCCCATGCCGTAGGCGGCCTGAGTGGCCACGAACGGATTGAACGCCTGCGTGATCGCCGTTTCCGGCGAGCTTTCCATGACCAGCGTGGGGCCGGTCGCTGTCGTGGTCTTGCTGCCGCCCGAGTTGCCGCTGCTCGCCGATGAGCACGCGGCGAGGGCCGTGGCGAGGACCGCCACGGTCATGAGACTCACGAGGCTTCTGCGCCTGAGCAGTCCTGTCATGCTTCCTCCTGCTTATTGAGACGGCGACATTTCTTGCGCTAGGTCCAGGTGCCAGCAAGCGGCCGAGCGCAGCGCGGAGACCGCCTCTGGCGGAGGGTTCTCCTTCCGGCAGCGGTCGTCGGCAAGCGGGCACCTGGGACTGAACGGGCAGCCGGCTGGTGCGGGACCGGCCGCGTCCCGCGGGCGCGCCGGCCTGGCCACGCCGCGGCGCAGCGAGCTCCCCAGGTTGTCCGGGTCGGGTGCGGAGGCGACAAGCAGCTTGGTGTAGGGGTGGGCTGGCTGCTGCGTCAGTTGCTCGGCCGGGCCTCGCTCGACGATCTGCCCTGCGTACATGACAAGGATCTCGTCGGCGAAGTAGCGAGCCGATGCGATGTCGTGAGTGATGTAGAGCATCGCGAGCCTGAACCGCTTGCGCAGGTCATCGAGCAGGCTGAGCATTTCGAGGCGGATCGAGACGTCAAGCATCGAGACCGGCTCGTCGGCGAGCAGCACCTCAGGACGGGCGGCGAGCGCGCGGGCGAACGACACCCGCTGGCGCTGTCCGCCGGACAGCTCGTGCGGGTACTTTTCCGCGAACTGCTCCGCGGGCGTCAGGCGCACCTGCTCGAGCAGCGCGGTGACCTCCTTTCCTGCTTCTGTGCCGGATTTCTTCCGCTGATGCAGCCGCACCGGGCGCTCCAGCTGATAGCGCACGGTGTGGATGGGGTTGAGCGAGGCGAACGGGTCCTGGAAGACGAGCTGGACCTGGCTCTTGTAACGGCGGAACGCCCGCCGGCTTGTCACGTCGACCGGCCGGCCGTCGAGAGTTACCGAGCCCGCTGTCAGGCTCTCCTGGCCGGCGAGCAGCTTGGCCACCGTCGACTTGCCTGAGCCGCTCTCGCCGACCAGCGCGACGACCGCGCCGCGGTAGAGGCTGAACGACACGTCGCTGACCGCGTGCAGCACCTGGCCGCGGCCAAGCCGGTAGTCCTTGCCAAGCGATCGCGCTTGCATCGCCAGCGGTCCCCTGACCGCGGCCGCTGACTCAACCTGGCTGGTCAAGGGACCACCTCCGTCGGCCTGGGCTCCGGCCTGGCCGGGGCCGGCGTCTCGGGAAGGACGAACGGGCAGCTAGTGACGTGCTCGGGGTCGGGCGACGTGCTGACCGGCGCGAGCGTCATGTCCACGCCGGCGCAGGCGTCCCTGGCGTGCGGGCACCGGGGCAGGAACGGGCAGCCAGGCGGAAGGCTGCGCAGGTCGGGCGGTGAGCCTGGAATGCCCGCGAGGTCGCGGCGCGGCCCGTGCAGCGAGGGAAACGAGTTGAGCAGGCCCTTGGTGTAGGGGTGGGCGGCCGCGTGCTGGATCTCGGCCGCCGTGCCGATTTCGAGCAGGTGCCCGGCGTACATGACCGCGATCCGGTCGGCGAGTTCGAGCAGCAGCGAAAGGTCGTGCGTGATGAACAGGACGGAGAATCCGAGCTCGGCCTTGAGCTCGACGATCCGGCCGAGGATCTCGCGCTGCACGACGACGTCGAGCGCGGTCGTCGGCTCGTCCATGATCACGATCTCAGGATCGACAGCGAGCGCCATCGCGATCATCACGCGCTGGCGCATGCCGCCCGACAGCTCATGCGGGTAGCTGCGCAGCCTCGACCTGGGTATGCCGACCAGGTCGAGCAGCTTTCCTGTGCGTTCGAGCGCCTCCCGCCTCGGCACGTTCAGGTGCGCGTGGATGACGTCGAGAATCTGGTCCCTGACATTGAGCACGGGGTTGAGCGCGTTCATCGCGCTCTGGAACACGATCGCGATCTCGCGCCACCTGAGCCTTTGCAGGTCACGGGACGTCATGGCGGTGATCTCTACCGGCTCAGCGGTCCTGCGCCCCGCGTACCTGACGCTGCCGCCCGTGATCACCGCGGGAGCCCTCAGCAAACGGCAGGCCGCGTAGGCGAGAGTGGACTTGCCTGAACCGCTCTCCCCCGCGATGCCGACGACCTCTCCCGGATTCAGGTCAAGGCTGACGTGATTAACCGCGAGCACGTCGCCTGACTCGGTCGTGTACGCGACGGAAAAATCGCGGAGTTCAAGCGCGGTCATCGCTTACCGCCTCTTCGCTCATCGAGCAGCGAGGCACGGGAGAACTGGTGCAGGAACCGGCCGGCTGGCCCGCGCTGCGAGGTGCTTGCTGACAGAACCGGGGTTGGATCCGCCGGCCGCTGCCGGTGCCCGTCAACCCTGAGCGCACGGGCCGCGTCGCGGAGGCGGGGGTTACCGAGCTCGTCGATGCCGGAGTTCAGCAAGACGAGGCCGGTGCCCATCAGCGCCACGGCGAGGCCAGGAGGCACGAACCACCACCACGCGCCGAGCGTCAGCGCCTGCTGGCTTTGCGCCCAGTAGAGCATCGTGCCGAGACTCCAGCTATTCAGGTCGGCGAGGCCGATGAACGCCAGCGCGACCGAGGCGCCGATCGCGTAGAGAACCGTGTTGACGAAGCTGGCCGCGATCAGGCTGATCTCGTTGGGCACGATGTCGAACACGATGATCCGCCAGGTTCGCTCGCCGGTCTCGCGGGACGCGGCGACGAAGTCGCGGTTCCTGATCGCGAGAGTCTGCGCGCGGATCACGCGGGCGCCCCATGGCCAGCCGAGAACGGACAGCACCACGATCGTCGCGAGCTGGCCTCGCTGCGGCTGGTAGCCGAGCAGCAGGATCAGCAGCGGCAAGGAGGGAATGACAAGGAAGACATTGCTGGTCAGGGACAGGAAATCGTCCCAGAGGCCACCGAGGAAGGCGGCGGTCACTCCGACGATGACCGACAGCGCGGTCGCGACGGCACCGACGATCACGCCAAGCTCAAGTGTCAGGCGGATGCCGACCAGAAGCTGCGAGAGCACGTCCTGACCGCTCTGCGTGGTGCCGAGCAGGTGCGCGGCATCTGGCGGGTGCAGGGAAAGCGCAGGATTCGGGCTGGAGAATGACGGGTCGTAAGGCGTGACGAAGGGCCCGACGATCGCGGCGAGCAGGAAAAAGCCGAGCAGGACCACGCCGACCTTGGCCTTGGGCGGAAGACGGCGCCAGCGGCCGAGCGTCCTTACCTTGCCGGCGACCGGTGCCGCGGTGGCGACGATGACAGGGGCGGCGGTCATGTCAGGACGCCTCCCCTGCCCGCACCCGAGGATCGACGAAGACGAGCACCAGGTCGACGATCAGGTTGGCGAGCAGGACGGCGAACGTGATCACCAGGAAGATCGCCTGCATCATCGGGTAGTCATCGGCGCTGACCGAGTTCAGCAGCAGCAGGCCGATGCCCGGGTAGGAAAAGACGATCTCCATGATGATCGCGCCAGAGACCACGAACCCGAGCGCGAGCCCGAAACCCTGCAACTGCGGCAGCAGGGCGTTGCGCGCGGCATAGGTGAAGACGACGCGCCTGCTTGGCAGGCCCTTGGCCTGGGCGGCGACCACGTAGTCCTCGCCGAGCGTGGTGATCATCACGTTGCGCATCTGAAGCATCCAGCCCGCCAGCGAGGTGATCACGATCGTGAAGGCGGGCAAGAGCGAGTGGTAGACGGCGCTGCCGATGAAGGCGAGGTTCCAGCCGGGTATCAGCCCGCCGGCGTAGCCCTGGCCCACGGGGAAGATGTTCAGGCGGGCCGCAAGCACCTCGATCAGGATCAGGGCAAGGAAGAAATAGGGAATGGCCTGGAGAAACATCAGGCCCGGCAGGCCGCGATCCAGCCAGCCGCCGTGCCGCCAGCCCGCGATGATCCCGAGCAGCGTGCCAGCGAAGAACGCGATGACCGTCGCGGTGCCGACGAGAGCGAGCGTCCACGGTATCGTCGCGGCGAGCAGCGTCGAGACCTTGGCCGGGTACTGGAGCACGTCGGTGCCGAAGTTGAGCGTGAAAACGTCGCCGATGTACGTGACGTACTGGTGCCAGAGCGAGCCAGGATGGCCGACGCCGAGCATCGCCTCCAGCGCACGGTAAGCAGAGGGCTGCAGGTTGGGGAACTTGGACATGATGGCCTCGACCGCGTTACCCGGTACTGCCCTCGGGATGAAGAAGTTCAGCGTCAGGGCCACCCAGGCCGCTACTAAGTAAAAGGCCAGGCGCCGGAGTATGAATCTCATCGGGCCTCCGCTTGTGCATCAGCCGGTGCCGTTTGAGCCGGTGCCGTTTGAGCCGGTGCCTCGCGCCTGCGGCCCCTGGCTGAAGTGCGCCGCACCGGCTCGCGGATCTGCGTGCCAGGCGGGCAGCCGCAACTCGACCTGATCACGAGCTCGGTGGGCAGCAGCTCGACCCTCGGGCGCAGTTCAGGATTGGCGATCCGGTCGAGCAGCCTCGTGCAGGCGCGCTCGCCGAGCAGGCGCATCGGCTGGTGCACGGTCGTCAGCGGAGGGTCGCAGAGGCTGCCGGGGAAAATGTCGTCGAAGCCGACGACGGCCACGTCGTCAGGTACCTTCCTGCCCGCCTTGGCCAGGGCCTGCAGCACGCCGATGGCCATCTGGTCGTTGGCGCAGACGATCGCTTCAGGCAGGTCACCCGCGGCAAGGATCTGCTGGCCTGCTTCCTCGCCGCTGGCGACAGAGAACAGTCCCTGCGAGGTCCCCGTGAGCTGGCACCCTGGATGCGAGCGCAGTACCTGGGTAAGGCCGCGGCGGCGTTCCATCGCGTCAGGAGCAGTACCAGGACCGTCGACGTAATGGAGCTTGCGGCGGCCGTGAACCTCGATCAGGTGGGTGACAAGCGCGATCGAGCCTGCCCTGTTGTCCGCGGTGACCACGTCGGCGGCGCGCTCGCGCGGGTTGCCGGCCACGACCACGACGGGGAGCCGGCTGGCCAGCCTGGCGATGAACGGAGCGGGCACGATGCCCTCGCCGACGAGGAGGCCGTCAACCTTGCCTGACAGCGAAAGCAGCCTCGGCAGGTCGGCGCCGCTTGCCTCCTCTATATAAGTGATCAGCAGCGACCAGTTCTGGTGCCTGATCTTCGCCTCGACACCGCGCAGGATCTCGTCGTAGAAGAGCAGGCTCATGGACTCGATGTCGTACTGCTCTTTCGGCGCGCTCGTATGCTGCACTCCGACCAGGCCGATCACGTCCTTGCGGCGGCGTGACAGGCTCTGCGCGGCACCGTCAGGCACGTAGCCGAGTTGCTCGATAACCTCGAGCACGCGGGCGCGGGTGGAGTCCTTGACCCGGTCCATGCCGTGGATCACGCGGGAGACGGTCGCGGTGGAGACACCGGCTCGCGAGGCTACGTCGTACAGGGTGACGCCGCCAGCTACCCGGTCTTGCTCTCCCGGTCCATCCAAGTCCGCTTACCCTCCCGGCCTGCGTGAGCGGTTACATCGCACTTGTCTAAGCGCTTGCATCAGCAAAATCTAAGCGCTTACTCTAAATCTCGGTACAAGTGCCGTCAAGGCCGCCGAGGAGCGCATCGATGACAATGCCGGACACAATGACCAGCCAGAATGGCGGCCCTGCCTTCCCTGCCGCCTTCCCTGCCGGATTCGCCTGGGGAGCCGCGACCGCGGCTTACCAGATCGAGGGAGCCGCGCGGGCAGACGGCAAGGGTGTCTCGATCTGGGACACCTTCAGCCATCTTCCAGGCAAGGTGCGCGGCGGCGACACCGGCGACGTCGCCTGCGACGCCTATCACAGGTACGCGGAAGACGTCGAGCTGATGAGCTCGCTCGGGCTGAACGCTTACCGGTTCTCGATCTCCTGGCCGCGCGTGCAGCCCGGCGGCCGCGGTGCGCTGAACCAGAAAGGTCTCGACTACTACCGCTCGCTGCTTGACCGGCTTGCTGAACGCGGCATCGCGGGGACGGCGACCCTGTACCACTGGGACCTGCCGCAGGAGCTTCAGTACGAAGGCGGCTGGGCCGCGCGCGAGACCGCGCAGCGATTCGCCGACTACGCGGCGGCGGTCGGGTCGGCGCTTGGCGACCGCGTCTCACGCTGGATCACGCTCAACGAACCCCAGGTGGTCGCCAGTCACGGCTACCGTCACGGCGATCACGCACCTGGCCTGCGCGACGCGGAAGCCGCCGTAGCCGCCACGCACCACCTGCTGCTCGCCCACGGACTGGCGGTGTCGGCGCTTCGGTCAGCTACGCCCGCTGGTACGCCGGCCGGGATCACGCTGGACCTGCACACCGTGAAACCGCTCGGCGAATCGCTGCTGCCGGCACTCGAACGCGCCGCGCTGGTGACCGACGCGGGCATGAACGGCCTCTACCTTTCGCCGGTACTCTTCGGCCACTATCCGGCCGACGCCAGCCCGGAGATCCTGCCGCCGAAGTCGCTGATTCTCGACGGCGACCTCACGACGATCGGCCAGCCGGTCGACTTCCTCGGCGTCAACTATTACTCGAGCATCTACCTTCGCGCCGGCGACCCCGATGACCTCAGGCGGCACGAAAGCCGGTCAAGGTACGGGCTGCCAGGAGTGGTCGAGTACCGGCCGCCCGAGCTTGAACGAACCGCGATGGGCTGGCTCGTCGACGCCGGCGGGCTCTACGAGATGCTGATGCGCCTGTCCAAGGACGCGCCAGGGCTGCCGCTGTTCATCACGGAGAACGGGCGGGCGGCCGAGGATTACGTCAACCCGGACGGCGTGGTCGACGATGCCGAGCGGGTGAGGTACCTGCACCAGCACCTGACCGCGGCCGCCAGGGCCGTAAGCGACGGTGCCAGCCTCGCCGGGTACTTCGTGTGGACCTTGCTCGACAACTTCGAGTGGGCCTGGGGGTACCAGAAGCGCTTCGGCATTGTCTTCGTCGACTTCGGCACCCAGCGGCGGATCCCCAAGTCGAGCGCCCGCTTCTACTCGGACGTGATCCGCGCCAGCTCGGTGCCTGCGCTGCCGTCCTGAGCTTCGCGGGTCATCATGAGGCCGGCGATCTCATGGGCCTGCGGTTCAGCTTCCTCGCGCAGGGCCGCGATCACGTTCGAGCGGTCCTGCTCCGGCCGGTTCTGGCTGAGCTTCTCCTTGGCTTCGACCTGCTCGATGACCAGCTCCATGCCGACGATTGCCCGCAACTGGCCCGCGATGAACTTCTCTGGCGCGTCGCTGACCCACCACCGGCCAGGACGGCCGTCCTCATACTTCTCGGTCAGCCTGGTCACCACGTCGCGCAGCCACTCGGGATCCTTGCGGAACGCGACCTCGCCAGTGAAATGGACGGAAACGTAGTTCCAGGTCGGTACCGTGCGCCCGTGCTCCTTCGTGCTCTGGTACCAGGAAGGAGACACGTAGGCCTGCGGCCCGTCCACGATCGCCAGCGCTTTCGCCCCAGGCTTGGCCGTGCTCCACTGCGGATTGTTCAGCGCGACGTGCCCGAGCAGCCGGCCGTAGCCGGCCTCCGGTCGCTCCGGTCGCTCCCAGATCACCGGCAGCAAGGTGGCGACCGGCTTGGTGCCGTCGAACGTCACCAGGTCGGCTGAGCCGGCCCGGTCAACGAAGGCAGCGATCTTGTCCAGGTCGCCGTCGGCCGCGAAGTGCGCAGGGATGTACATATCACCAGGCTATCGATCACGGCAAAACGACCAGGGCAAAGGACGTCACCGCACCGCCTGCCAGCGCCGCACCGCGAACGTACCGCACACCGCCACCAGCCCGGCGACCCAGCACCCGAGCACGAACAACGGCCACGCCGCTCCCCCGCCGGCCGCCAGCGCCCGGATCAGGTCAGCCGCCGCCGTGACCGGGCTGACCCGAGCGATCGGCTGCATCCACGCCGCCAGGTAGCCGACCGGCGCGAACGCCGAGCTCACGAACGACAGCGCGATCGCGGGGAAGTAAAGCACCCGCTCGGCCGTCTCAGCGTCGCTGATGGTCAGCGCGAACCACGCCGACGCCACGCTGATGCTGAGCCCGAAGACAACCGCGACCGCCACGATCGCCAGGCCACCAGCCACGCCAGACCGCACGGAGAATCCGAAAGCGAACGCGACGCACAGCAGCAGCGTCACCTGGGCGGTGAACACGACCGCGTCAGAGAACAGCCGCCCGATCAGCACGGCAGCCCGCGACATCGGCAATGACCTGAACCGGTCGGCGATGCCGCTGCCCGCGTCCCGCAGCAGCGCGAGCCCGGTCACCGGTGCGGTCAGCGCCGCGTTCTGGATGATGATCCCTGGAATAAGGAACTGCCGGTAAGCACCGGGAATCGGGTGAGTGCCCGCCGCGAGATTGCCGAAGACCGAGATGAACAGCACGAGCAGCACGAGCGGCTGCACCAGCGGGTAAATAAGCCGTCCGGGGTTCAGCCACAGGGCCTTCTGGTATCTGCCAGCGATCAGCAGGCTATCCCGCAGCACCGGCCTCCGCGCCGGGGCGGCCAGCGGGGCCCGCCCGGCCCGGCCCGCCGCGACCGGAGATGAGGTCACAGCGAACCTCCGGCGGTCAGCGCAAGGAAAGCCTCGTCAAGCGTTGGCTGGCGCAAGCTGAGATCGGCGAGTTCGATCCCCTCGTCCCTGAGCACGCCAGCGACCCTGAGCAACGTATCGGTTCCCTGGTCGGCGACCACGGCCAGCCGCCCTGACCCGGCCTCATCCCTGACCTGCCCGACCGCCAGCGAAAGCACCGATGTCAGCGCGCGCACCGCGGCAGCGCCGTCGCCTGCCCGCTTGAGCACAACCTGCACGACCCGGTCGGCTACCTGGTCCTTGAGCTGGGCTGGCGTGCCCGAGGCGATGATCAGCCCGTGGCTCATCACGTGGACGGTGTCGGCGAACCTGTCGGCTTCCTCCAGGTACTGGGTGGTGAGCAGCATCGTGGTCCCCCCGGCCCGCAACTCGGCCAGCGACTCCCACAACTGCTGCCTGCTACCCGGATCAAGGCCGGTCGTCGGCTCGTCGAGCACCAGAAGCGGCGGGCTCGCCATCAAGCTGGCCGCCAGGTCAAGCCGGCGGCGCATCCCGCCCGAGTACGTCCGCACCGCACGCCCGAGCGCGTCGGCCACCCCGAGCAGGCTCGCGAGCTCAAAAGCCCGCTCCCTGGCCCGCCTCAGGTCGAGCCCGGCCAGCCGCCCGATCAGCACCAGGTTGTCCCGCCCGCTCAGCCAGTCATCAAGCCCCACGTACTGCCCGGTCAGCCCGATCACGGCCCGCACCGCGGCCGACGAGGAGACCACGTCAAGCCCGAACACGCTTACCCGCCCGGAATCCGGCTTGGCAAGCGTGGCGATGATCCTCACCAGCGTGGTCTTGCCCGCGCCGTTCGGCCCGAGCAGCGCCGTGATGCTGCCGGCCGGCACCAGAAGGTCAACTCCCCGCAGCGCCTCGACCGCCCCGAACCTCTTGGTCACGCCCGCGGCATTCACTGCCGCTCCGGCGACGGCCGGCTTAGACTGATCCATATCGTGAGGCTAACACTTAGTGAGGACACCGGACAATATGGCACGCTCAGTTGTCGCCGAGACCAACCCTGACCTGCCGGTAAGCGTCGTCGGGCTGTTGTTCCGGCTGGCCCCGAGGCTGGTAGACCTCATCGACCTCGGCGAGCGCGACTACGGCCTCGGCTTCGCGCGCGGCCGGGTCCTCTGGGCACTGCGGGACTCAGGCCCGGTCGTCATGCGTGCGCTGAGCGAAACGCTCGGCGTCTCCCCCCGCACCGTGACCGGGCTGATCGACTCGCTCGAAGCCGACGGCTGGGTCACCAGATCCCCGCACCCCTCCGACCGCCGGGCCACGATCATCTCCCTGACGCCCGCCTCAGAGACCACCCTCGACCGCCTGACGGAAAGCTACGCCGCGCTCGCCCACGACCTCCTCGGCGACATCACCCCCGACGACCTCGAACGCTGCCGCACCGTCATCCGCCAGCTAGAAGACCGCCTCGACGCCTCAGTCACCAGGCGCATAGCCGCCTTCACCGCCAATTCCGCGCCCTGACTCCAGCCGCGCAATTGCGCAGACCTTTGCGCGGCAACGCGGCAAGCATATGCATGCGGTATATATCTGTTCCAACTACAATTTCTCGGATGGCAGCTACCGTCAGGCTCGCGGGCATCAGAGCTAACGTCTACATTGACGGATTTAACCTGTATTACGGTTCGATCAAGGGCAACGGTCCTGGCTACAAATGGCTTGATCTGGACGTTCTATGCAGTAAGTACCTGATTCCGGCAAACCCTATCAATCGCATCAGGTACTTCACGGCGAGGATCTCCGCTCGTCCTGGAGACCCCGGAGCACCAGTGCGCCAGGAGACTTACCTGCGAGCCATCGCCACGCTCCCAAGCGTCAGCGTTCACCTCGGACACTTCCAGCAAACCAAGGTACGAATGCCGCTCGTCAATCCTGCTCCTACCGGCGAGAAGACGGCAAAGGTTTACAAAACGGAGGAGAAGGGCAGCGACGTTAACCTGGCTACGTACCTCCTTCTTGACGCGTTCCGGCACGACTGCGATCTGGCAGTTGTTATAAGCAACGATTCCGACCTTGAGGCACCAATCGGGGCTGTTATGAAGGAACTTGGCATCCCCGTCGGTCTGCTGAACCCGCACCCGGCGTGGTGCCGGAGCCGAGACCTGCTCAACCTGAAACCTGCGTTCTTCAAGCAGATCCGGACCAACGCGATCAAGAGCAGCCAGTTCCCCGAGAGGCTGTCCGACGAGCGAGGTACCTTCAGGCGCCCGCCAGGATGGTGACTGAGCCAAAAAGCAAGGACCCCGACCTTGTTAGGACGGGGTCCCGCACCCACCCACCGAAGCGAGTGGGGGGATCGCTGCAATATAACAACACACACAGCTTGCCCGTCAATTCCAACGGACCAATTTTCGGGGAAAATGTTTCTTCCTCCGCAGGGACATGGAGGTTCGCCTGATAGAGGGCACTGAGCGACGGGGCCGGGCGCAGGCATAGTCGGGGCGGGAGCGGGGAGGAGTTTTCCAAGGACACTGGAGACGGGGGGATCCATGAGAGCGGTAGTCGGGGACGAGCTTACGGTCAAGGGCAGGCACCAGGGGGACGGTGACCGGCACGGCGAGATCGTCGAGGTGCACGGGCAGGAAGGCAGTCCGCCTTACCTGGTTAGCTGGCAGGACGGGCACCAGAGCGTCTTCTTTCCTTCGGCCGACACCATCGTCGCGAAGCACAGGACCACAGGTAAGCGGGCCGCCAGGAAGTAGCCGACGAGGAGGAGGGCGCCCATGTCCCGTACTGGAGTCGACAGCCTCGACCGCAGCATCGATACGACGAATCAGTGGCTGGGCGACGTCGCACGCGGCTTCGAGACGCAGGACCGCCGGATGGCCTACCGGGTCACCAGGTCCTGGCTGCACACGCTGCGTGACCGGCTGCCTGTGCCGGTCGCCGCCCACCTGGCCGCCCAGCTTCCCGAGCTCCTGCGCGGCGTCTTCTACGAGGGCTGGAACCCGAGCAAGGTGCCGGTCAAGTACGGCAGGGAAGAGTACCTGACCCGCTTTGCCCAGAATGCTCAAATTCATAAGGCATCAGCCAAAAAGTACGGGCAACTCGTCACAGCCGCCTTGCGCAAGCACTTGTCGGCAGGAATTATCTCCGAGACCTTCGGCGTCCTTCCCGCCGACGTCAGGGAGTTGCTCGAGCCTGGCACGGAGGCTCACGCCACGGAGGGAGCCGGGTCGTGACGGCCGGGATCGACGCGGTCGAGTTGCGCGCCAAGCGGGCTGACCGCACCGCCGTCGTCTCGCTGTACCTGAACATCCCTGTCGACCTCGCCGATCATCGCGGCCTGATACCTAAGGCACGCGACCTGATCAGGTCGGCGGGCGGCGACCAGGCGGCGGAGGACACCGAGGCGATCACGACGGCGATGGCCGGGGGCGCGCAGGAGTGGCTTGGCCGCACGATGGCGTTCTTCGCGTGCGCCGAGATCGGCCTGCTCGAGATCATCAGCCTGCCAGGGAGCTCTCCTGACCGGGCAGTCGTCGCGGCGAAGCCCTGCATCAGGCCGCTGCTGGCCGCCGTGCAGCGCAACCCGCCGTACCAGGTCGCGGTCATCGACACCAAGCACGCCTGGCTGTTCGGGGTCGCTGGCGACGAGATCGACACGCTGGCCGAGCGGACCGGGCGTGAGGTACCGAGCACCAGGTTCGCCGGCTGGTACGGACTCGAGGCCTACCGGATCGAGCAGCGGATCATGGAGCTGTCCAGGCAGCACTTCCGCGACACGATCGGCGTCCTCGCCGAGCAGACCGATGTTCCGCTGGTACTCGGCGGCCACGAGATGCAGCTCAGCCAGTTCACGGCCATGCTGCCCGCGTCTGTCAGGCAGCGCGTGGCGGGGAGCTTCAGCGTGGACTTGCAGACGGCAACGCCCGGGCGAGTACGCGAGCTGTCCGCTCCCGTGATCGATGGCTGGGCGCGCGCGAGGGAAGCGCAACTGGTCAGTGACGTGCTGGCCGAGGCGCCAGGGAAGGCAGTGACCACGAACCTGGAGCAATGCAGGAACGCGGTCCGGTCCCGCGCCGTGTCGCAGCTTGTGCTGGCCGATGCCTGCGAAGACTACCTGCTCGACGAGCTGACCAGCCAGGCACTAGATGGCGGGAGCGAAGTGACGGCGGTACGCGAGGCGCCGTTCGCCGCGGCAGCGCGGCTCAGGTTCCAGCCCGCGCCGGCCTGAGCACGCGGTCAGCGAGCGGCCAGGCGAGCAGGAGCAAGCCGAACCCGGCCGCCACGAGCGCCGCGCTGAACAAGAACAGATGCGGCGGCAAAAGCACGAGCGCCAGCGCGTCTCTGAGCGGCGGAATCGCGAACAGCGCGGCGAAGACCGCGCCGAGCGCCACGATCATCGCGCCACGCCAGCTCAGCAGCGGCCTGGCCAGTGCGGCAAGCACGAGCAGGCTCAGGCCGACCGTGACCACGGTCGCACTGGTACGTGCCGCGCCCAGGCCCGGGCTCGTACCGCGTACGGCGAGAAACGCGGTCAGGGCGGCCGCGGCGATCACGATGCCCGCTGGCACGGCGAACCGCAGCGCCCTGTTGAGGAACCCTGGCGCTACCCTCGCCGCGTTCGGCGCCAGTGCCAGGAAGAACGCGGGTACCCCGATGGCGAGAGTAGACACGATCGTGAGGTGCCTTGGGTAAAACAAGTAAGGCAGGGAGCCCGCACTGACCGCAAGCGCGATGAGCATCGCGTAGCAGGTCTTGGTGAGGAACAGGCGGGACACCCGGTCCACGTTGCCGATCAGGCGGCGCCCTTCCGCTACGACATCAGGCAAGGTAGCGAACTTGTCATCGAGCAGCACCAGCCTGGCCACGCCCCTGCTGGCCGGGGTGCCCGAGCCCATCGCGATGCCCACGTCAGCGTTTTTCAGCGCCAGCACGTCGTTGACGCCATCGCCGGTCATGGCGACGACATGACCTAGCCGCTGGAGAGCGGCGACGATCTCTTGCTTCTGCCTTGGCGCGACCCTGCCAACGACGGTGACGTCGCGCATCGCGGCGGTGAGCTGGCCGGGGTCCTGTGGAAGATCACGGGCGTCGACCGGATGACCGGCGCCAGGCAAACCTAGCCTGCGGCCGATCGCGCCGACGGTCTGGGGGTGATCGCCGGAAATGACCCGCACGCCTACCGACTGGCTGGCGAAGTAGTCGAGCGTGGCCCGCGCGTCAGGCCTGATCCGCTCCTGCAGCGCGATCAGCGCGACCGGGCTCACGCCAGCGGGGAGTTGCTCGTTCTCGATCCGCGCTGGCGAGCGGGCGAGGAGTAGCACGCGATTGCCCTGGGCAGCGAGCCTGCCTGCGCGGTCGAGCACCGCCGAGTCCGCATTCATGATCATCTCCGGGGCGCCGACGAGCCACGTGCCCTGGCCGTCGCCTTCGAAGCTGGCCGCGCTCCACTTGCGCGCCGAGGAAAAGGCAGTAATCTCGGCCGGCCGCCAGCCTGGGTCACCGAACCTGTCGCTGAGCGCCTCGATCGTCGCGTTGCGTTTCTCGTCGGCGGCGGCAAGCGCGCCAAGCGCGTTCTCGATCGGGCCGGCGTGGTCAAGCGGTTCGACGGCCACGACGTGCATGCTGCCCTCGGTGAGGGTGCCCGTCTTGTCGCAGCAGATGAGGTCAACCCTGGCCAGGCCCTCGATCGCGGGCAAGTCCTGCACAAGCACCCGCCTTGACGCCAGCCGCACGACTCCGACGGCCATGGCGACGCTGGTCAGCAGGACGAGGCCCTCTGGTACCAGGCCAGTGAGGCCGGCGACCGAGCCCCTGAGCGCTTCGCTCGTGCCCAGCCCGGAACTGAGCTGAGTGACCACGAGCAGCGGTCCGACCACGACCAGCGCCCAGCTAATCCACGTCAGCACCCGGTTGATCGCGTCCCTGATCTCCGACCTCGCGGGCGAGTAGCCGCGCGCCTGCCTGGTCAGTTCGGCCGCGTAAGAACCCGCGCCGACCTTCGTCGCGGTCATCTGGCCATGGCCGGCCACGACGAAGCTGCCAGAGAGCACCTCATCGCCTGACTTCCTGGCGACAGGGTCCGCCTCGCCAGACAAGAGCGACTCGTCGATCTCGAGGCCGGCCGAGTCGAGCACGACGCCGTCGGCGACGACCTGGTCGCCGGCTTGCAACTGCACCACGTCGTCGCGGACGACCTGCCCTGCGGGTATTTCCCTCAGGCTGTCTTCTCTCAGCACCCGTGCGGTGGGCGCGTTCAGCACGGACAGCCGGTCCAGGGTCCGCTTGGCCCTGACTTCCTGGATGATGCCGATACCGCTGTTAGCGATCAGGACAAGACCGAACAAGGCGTCCTGAAACGGGCCGACGATGACGATCACGACCAGCAGCACGCCAAGGATCGCGTTGAACCTGGTCAGCACGTTCGCGCGAAGGATCTGCGCGATGGTGCGAGTTGGCTGCGTGCCCTGATCGTTGACAAGACCGGCCGCCTGGCGACTGGCGACCTCGGCTGCGCTGAGCCCTCCGGCCAACGCTAGGCCAGCGCGAGGAACAGCCGCTCGAGTTCGTCTGTGGTCAGGGCTGACTCGCCGGACAGGCACTGCCGCATATTGCTGGCCACAATCTTGAAGCCTGCCCGGTCAAGTGCGCGGGAAACCGCCGCGAGCTGGGTGACCACCTCACGGCAGTCCCTGCCGTCTTCGACCATCCCGATGACGCCCGCGAGCTGTCCCTGCGCGCGCCGCAGCCGGTTAAGCACGGCCGCGCGCGCTTCCTGGTCTTCGGCGGGCACGGCCCTAGTGCTCATGCGCGTGCTCATGCGGGTGCTCGTGCTCGTGCTCGTGCTCGTGCTCGTGCTCGGCAAGGTCGGCGCGGACCTGGTCCATGTCGATCTCGCGAGCCTGCTTGATCAGGTCCTCGAGCGAGGTTTCCGGAAGCGCGCCAGCCTCCGCGTACAGCACGACCTTGTCCCTTATCACCATCAGCGTCGGAATCGACGAGATGCTGAACGCCTGGGCAAGCTCCGGCTGCGCCTCGGTGTCGACCTTGGCGAACACCAGGTCAGAATGCTTCTCTGACGCCCGCTCGAAGATCGGCCCGAACATGCGGCACGGCCCGCACCATGACGCCCAGAAGTCCACCAGCGCCAGGTCAGCCCCGCCTACGACCTCATCGAAGTTCTGGGCCGTGAGTTCCACTGTTGCCACGGTCAATGCCTCCGTCCGTTGATACCGGTAGGGGTATGAACAACGGTCACGTGCCGAGCATTCCCCCGGCCAGCCCGCGAGAGGGCTAGCGCAGCGAGCGGACGACCGTGCCGAGCAGGCGGTCGGCGGGGCAGTAGCCGAAGATCCGCGAGTCGTAGCTGCCTGCCGGATTGTCGCCCTGGACGGCGAATCTTCCGGCCGGTACCTGCCCGCTCTCCGCGTCAGGCGGCTGCCAGGCATCGCCTGGCAAGGCGACTACCCGCTTGATGATCCAGCTCCGCGACCTTGATGGTCCGCGCGGCGGAACACTGTCCCAGCCGCCGGTGGCGGCAGGCATCTCGACGACAACGACGAGACCACGCCTGAGCTGGCCGATCCCTGCGCGGCGAACCAGCACTCGGTCACCGCTGGCATAGGTGGGCGCCATGCTCTCGCCGCGGACGGTGACGACCGCGAACCGCCGCCTGAGTACCCAGACAGAGGCGGCGGCCGCGAGCAGGGCAGCCAAAGCGGCAGCGGTGAAGGTCCGCATCAGCGCGGCGTCCGGTCAGGCCGCGATGTCCTGGCAGTGCCTGGCAGCGGCGCGGGGGCGACCAGATACGCCAGGTCGTCCCAGCGGATGAAGACCAGCGACAAGACGAGCCCGCCCGCCAGCGCGAGCGCGGCACCGGCAGCCGGCGGCCGGCCGGCGGCGAACGGCGCACACATCAGGCCGGCGAACACCACGACCAGCAGCGACACGTTGCGTGCCAGGTGGGCGGCCGACAGTGGCCGGGCACCGCGAGCGCCGAAACAGGCGCAGGTAGCGGTGACGCCTCGCCGTATCACGGCGGCTACTCCCGCGGCCAGCACGGCGGTCAGTACGAAGGCCAGGCTGAGCGCGGACCCGGCCAGCGCGCTCGCCACGGCCAGGCCGGCGACGGTGAGAGCGGCAGCGCAGGCGAGCGCGACAGCGACGAGAACCTCAGCCGCGGCAAGCACAGCAGCCACGCGCGGCAGTGCGCGCGGAGGCAGCAAGGTCGTGGCAGAAAGCCCGGAGCGGAAGTCCAGGTAAGCGGTACGGCCCCGCAGTTTGGCGAAGGCCGAGGCGGCGAAAACGCCTAAGCCAAGCCCGAGCACCGCGAGCACGAACTCGGTCATGCACACCTCCTGCGGCTCCGCCGCTTAGCCATTGGCCTGAAGCGAGAATAACCGGGCGCCGAAGCCAGGCTCCAGCCCTGCCGCGCCGATCTGGCGGCCGATCCGCGCGAGCAGTTCGCCTGCCCTGGCCATGCTTGCCGCCTGATCTGGCTCGAGATCGGCCAGCGAATAGGCGGCGGCGAACCCGGCGTCGGCGACCTGCTCAGGGGTCAGCGCCAGGCGCCCGGCGACCGCGATGACCGGCACTCCGGCCTTTGCCGCAGCCCTGGCGACGCCCACGGGAGCCTTGCCGCCGAGCGACTGCTCGTCCATGCTGCCCTCCCCGGTGATCACCAGGTCGGCGCTGCCCAGCGCCTCGTCGAACCCGATCAGGTCAAGCACGAGCTCGACGCCAGGTACCAGACGGGCGCCGAAATAGGCAAGCGCGGCGAACCCCGTGCCTCCGGCGGCTCCGGCCCCGGCCTTGCTGGAGACGTGCCTGCCTGTCGCCGCCTCGGTCAGCTCGGCCCATCTGGCCAGTGCCAGGTCAAGCACCTGCACCTCGGCGGGAGTGGCGCCCTTCTGCGGTCCGAATACGGCCGCCGCGCCTGACGGCCCGAGAAGCGGATTGTCGACATCGCTGGCAACCAGGACCTCGCACCGCCCGTGCCCGAGCCGCGGATCGAGACCGGAAGGGTCAACGGAGGCGAGCCAGGCCAGTGCCGCGCCGCCGCGTCCGATTTCCGTGCCGTCCTCGCCGGTCAGCCTGACGCCCAGTGCCTCGACCATCCCCGCGCCGCCGTCGGTGCTTGCGCTGCCGCCGATGCCGAGCACGATCGTCGCGGCTCCGTCATCGAGAGCCGCCTTCATGACCTGCCCGACGCCGTAGGTTGAGGCGGTCAGCGGCGCTTTCGCTCCTGGCAGCAGCCGCAGTCCGGTGACGTCGGCGAGTTCGACCACGGCGGTGCCGCCGGCGAACGCGAACCCGGATTGCACGGGCTCGCCGACCGGCCCTTCCGCTGCGCAAGGTACTAGCTCGTACCCGGCGGAAAGGGCGGCCCCGATCGTTCCCTCTCCTCCGTCGGCGACCGGCAGCAGCACGACTTCGAGATCGGGCCTGGACTCCTTCAGCCCGGCCGCGAGAGCCGCGGCCACCTCGAGCGCCGACGCGCTCCCCTTGAACTTGTCCGGCGCGATCAGGACCCGCATCTGGCTACTCGCCGAGCCCGAGTGTCGCGATCAGCCCGCGCGCCACCGCACCGCCCGCCTCTTCCGCGACGTCGAGCGCGCCGCTGACGTTCAGGTCATCGCACAGGGCCGTCGTCACTGCTGAGCCCGCGGCCGCGGAGCCGCCGCCCCGCCCTGCCGCCAGGTAGAGCCGCTCGAGCCGCTCGGTCGCGGCCTTGAGCCCATCGGGCGAATAGTCCCAGCCCTGCGACCAGGGCCGGTCGATGAGGCAAAGCCGGAGTGCCGCCGGAGCGTAGTTCTCAAGCACGTCGCTGACCAGGACCAGGTTTCCCGTCGACTTCGCCATCTTGGCTCCGTCCAGGCTGACCACGCCAACCCCGAGCCTGGCACGCGCGAACGGCCTGACGCCTGTGACGGCCTCAGCCATCGCCACCTGGTAAGCGTGGTGCGGGAACCGCAGGTCATCACCGCCGCACAGCACGTCGACCGCGAGGCCGAGCACCGAGAGCGACATCGCCGCGCACTCGGCGTGCCAGCCGGGCCGCCCCGTCCCCCACGGCGAAGGCCAGCCAGGCTCCGAATCAGCGGACTGCCGCCAGATCGCGACATCAAGCGGATCGTCCTTGGCAGGGTCATCGAGGCGGGCACCGTACTCTGCGGCCAGCGCGGCGGCGTCATCCCGGCTGAGCCCGGCCTGTGCGGCGACCGAAGCACCGCGGAAGTAGACGCTGCCTTCCCGCTGGTAGGCGGCTCCCGAACCGAGCAGCGCCGAGGCCAGCCTGATCACCTGGCCCACGTTCCGCCGTGCGCGCGGCGCGAACTGCGGCTCGCGGACGCCGAGCGCGCTCATGTCCTGGTCGAACCTGAACTGCTGCACCGACGCGAAGGCGTCGAACGCGGACCCCGATCGTTCGGCCGCTTCGAACAGCACGTCGTCCACATCGGTCACGTTCCTGCACAGCTGCGAGCTGATCCCGATGGACCCGAGCACCCGCGTCAGCACATCCACCCAGACGAACGTCGCCGCATGGCCGAGATGGGTGACGTCGTAAGGCGTGATACCGCAGCAGTAGATCCGTGCCCGGTCAACGACGGGAAGGTCTTGGCCGCTCAGCCTAAGGTCAGCACTCATAGATGCAGTCTGCGGCACGCCGTGCTCGGCCGGCGCGCTAGGGTCGCGACGAGAGAACCGCGACCGTAGGGACGAGCGAATTGAGCACACCGCTGCGCAGCCGGCCTGCCTGGGCCGCGCTTGCCGAGCACCACGACAAGATCAAGAACCTGCACCTGCGTGACCTCTTCGCCGCCGACCCTGACCGGGGCGAGCGGCTGACCGCCGAGGACGAGGGCACCGGCATCTTCCTCGACTACTCCAAGAATCGCATCACTGAAGAGACCCTCGCGCTGCTGTTCGAACTGGCCGCTCAGTCGGGCCTGTCGGAGCGCATCGAGGCCATGTTCACCGGTCAGCACATCAACACCACGGAAAACCGCGCAGTCCTGCACGTCGCCTTGCGCATGCCGAAGGGCACGCGGCTAGTTGTCGACGGCACCGACGTAGTCGCGGAAGTGCACGAGGTACTCGACCGGATGGCGGGCTTCGCGACGAAGATCAGGTCGGGCGAGTGGACCGGGTTCACAGGCAAGCCGATCACCGCGATCATCAACATCGGCATCGGCGGCTCCGACCTCGGCCCTGTCATGGCCTACGAGGCGCTGAGGCACTACTCAGACAGGGACCGCACGTTCAGGTTCGTGTCCAACGTGGACCCGACCGACTTCGCCGAGGCCACCCGCGACCTTGACCCGGCGCAGACCTTGTTCATCGTCTCCTCCAAGACGTTCACCACGCTTGAGACGCTGTCTAACGCCAGGTCGGCCCGCGACTGGATCGTCGGTGCGCTCGGCGACGAGGCAGCGGTCGCCAGGCATTTCGTCGCGGTCTCCACCAACGCGGAGAAGGTAGCCGCCTTCGGTATCGACACCGCGAACATGTTCGGCTTCTGGGACTGGGTCGGCGGCCGGTACTCGATGGACTCGGCGATCGGCCTGTCCACGATGATCGCGATCGGTCCCGTGCAGTTCGGGGAGATGCTGGCCGGCTTCCACGCCATGGACGAGCACTTCCGCACGACGCCGCTGAGAGACAATCTCCCCGCCCTGATGGGCCTGCTCCAGGTCTGGTACGTCGATTTCCTCGGCGCGGCGAGCATCGGCGTCATGCCTTACGAGCAGTACCTGAAGCGGTTTCCCGCGTACCTGCAGCAGCTCACGATGGAGTCAAACGGAAAGCACGTCACGCTGGACGGCACCCACGTCGACTACGCGACCGGCCCGGTGTTCTGGGGTGAGCCAGGTACCAACGGCCAGCACAGCTTCTATCAGCTGCTGCACCAGGGCACCGAGCTGATCCCCGTGGACCTCATCGGCTTCGGCAAGTCACTGAACCCCATCCGCGACCAGCACGACCTGCTCACCTCCAACGTGTTCGCGCAGGCACAGGCGCTCGGTTTCGGCAAGACGCTCGAGCAGGTACTTGCCGAGGGCACGCCGCCCGAGGTCGCACCGCACAAGGTGATGGAGGGCAACCGCCCGAGCAACGTGCTGCTCGCCGAGATCCTGACCCCGCGCCTGCTCGGCTCCCTGGTCGCGCTTTACGAACACGCGGTGTTCACGGCAGGAACGATCTGGGGAATCGACTCCTTCGACCAGTGGGGCGTGGAACTCGGCAAGGCTCTCGCCGCGGCGATCGGTCCCGAGCTGACCAGTCAGGCCGAGCCAGAGCTTCATCATGATTCGTCGACGAACGCCCTGATACGGCGTTATCGCAAGATCAAAGGAGTATCAGCCAAATGACCACAGAGCACCCGATGCAGCTAGGCATGGTCGGACTCGGACGCATGGGCGCGAACCTGGTCCGCAGGCTCATGCGTGACGGGCACACTTGCGTCGTCTACGACGTCAATTCCAGCGCCGTGGACGCCCTCGTCGCCGAGGGCGCGATCGGCGCGAAGGATCTCGACGAATTCGTCGACAAGCTGGAAAAGCCAAGGAACGCCTGGCTGATGCTGCCGGCGGCGATCACCGGCAAGACACTTGACCACCTGACCTCAATGATGGATCCCGGCGACACCGTGATCGACGGCGGCAACACCTATTACCGCGACGACATCAAGCGCGCGAAGGTGCTCCGCCCGAAGGGCATTCACTACGTCGACTGCGGCACCTCAGGAGGCGTCTGGGGCCTCGAGCGCGGCTACTGCCTGATGATCGGCGGCGACGACGAGGCCGTGACCAGGCTCGACCCGATCTTCAAGACCATCGCGCCAGGCAAGGGCGACGTCGAGGACACCCCAGGCCGCAAGCCGGGAGGCACCGCGCAGGAGGGGTACCTGCACTGCGGCCCGGCCGGCGCCGGGCACTTCGTGAAGATGGTGCACAACGGCATCGAGTACGGCATGATGGCGGCGATCGCCGAGGGCCTGTCGATCATCAAGCACTCCGACGCCGGCATGGAGGAGACCGTGACCGACGCCGAGACCACCCCGCTTACCGACCCCGAGTACTACCAGTACAACGTCCCCGTACCAGAGGTCGCCGAGGTCTGGCGCCGCGGCTCGGTGGTGAGCTCGTGGCTGATCGACCTGACCGCGTCGGCCCTGGCCAAGTCGCCGGAACTGAGCGAGTTCGCCGGTCACGTGTCGGACTCTGGCGAAGGGCGCTGGACGGTACTTGCCGCCGTCGAGGAAGGCGTGCCCGCCCCCGTGATCACCGCGTCGCTGTTCCAGCGCTTCGAGTCGCGCGGGCTCGGTGAGTTCACCGACAAGCTCCTGTCGGCCATGCGCAGCGAGTTCGGCGGCCACGCGGAAAAGAAGAGCTAGCAAGACGGAAACCGATTGGACTGTCCCGCTCGTCCAAATGGTCGGGCGAGCGGGCATTTGCCGCTCGCAGGGTCTCGCGAGGGGTGGCAACATGAAGCACGGCAGTCCGATGGCGCTGATCGGGGTCGCGGTCGCGGTCGCGGCAATCGCACCAGTAGCCAGCGCGCAGGCGTCACCTCTCGCCAGGTCGTCGCCAGCCAAATCGGCGGCGGCCTGGGCGCCGGTGCCTTACCGTAACGCCGAGCTTTCCGTGCCAGGCGGCTGGCTGGTCGAGAGCCCGCAGGAATGGTCATGCGGGTTCCGGCGGCCTGACGGCATGATTTTCTCCGGCGCCAGGCCGAAGCTGCCGAAGGGACAGGGCTGCGGCCTGGCCGCCAGCCTGGCGTGGATGTTGCCGGCCGGGCACCTCCCGAAGGGAATCAGGCACCGCAAGCCAACCGAGGTGATCAACGGCATTCCCGTCTACCGGCTGCCAAGCGGCCAGGGGTCGGTGCGCTACCTGGTCCCCGAGCTTGGCGTGCGCGTGGGTGCCAGCGGACCGCTAGCGCGCCGGGTGCTTGCCACGCTGAACCGGTCACCGCTGTCCATCGTGCGGAGGCGTGCCCGCTCAGGCGGCGTGCCAGCCGGCTGGAGCAGACATCGTTTCGGCGGCGTCCGGTTCGCGACTCCGCCTTCATGGCGGCAGCGGCGCGAAGACCAGTGGGCGACCTGCGGAACCGGACTCGACTCTGGCACGCTGCTCCTGATCAACGCGACCAAGCCGCCGCTGGCCCTCCCCTGCCCTTACCAGCCCCCGTCCGCTGCCGCCATTGCGGCGCAGCCCGGCCTGACGGTCGTGACCGGCAAGTACGCGGCCAGGTCCGTAGCCGAGAAGTACCCGCACTGCCAGGTGCGGCACGGCGCCAAAATCTGCCTGTCGGCGGTCACCGGCCAAGGCGGTGCCCTGAGCGCCGTGCTCATCTTCTCCGTGTCCAGGCCGCACCACCACGCCGGAACGTTCTTCCTGCTCGGCCTGCCTGGACGTGGTGCCCGCGCACGCGCGATCTTCGATTCGATCAGGCTGGCCAGGCGCTAGCCGATCTCCCCAGGGCAGCGCGGGCGCCCCGCTGTCACCCGCTACCTGACCAGACCCACCATCCGGCGTGTTCCGGGCATCCCGCCGGGGCTTACCGCATCTATGGCTTCCCGTTGTCGTTCGCGGGCCGGGACCGGGGACATCGGTGGCTACCTGATGCCGTTCCCGTAACATCGCGGAGCCACCGTTGCTGTCCGCCACCGGCCGGGTGAGGACATCGGTGGCTACTTGATGCTGTTGCAGGCCGGACCGAGCTGGTTAGATCCTCCCCGCAAAGGACCGCGGCGCGACCTGGCTCAGGAATGCAGGACCCGGTGCTCCACGGAATCACCGGTCGCGATGAAGACGTCCGCGGTGAGGGCCGGCTCGAACAGCCCGTGCCCGACGACGCCAGGGGTGGCTGACAGCCGGGCGGCCAGCTCTGCGGGGTCGCCGATGGGGCCGTTGTAGTCGGCGATGATCCCGCCATCCGGGCTCAGCGGCCAGCCCTGCCGCACCACTGCCTGGCCAAGCTCCCGCAGCGTGGCAGGCAATCCGAAGGCCAGCAGCTCGAGCGGCACGGGCGGGCGCAGCGCCTTGACCGGCTTCGTCGAGTCGCCGATCACCACGAAACGCGCCGCGGAGGCGGCAACGATCTTTTCCCTGGTATGCGCGCCACCGCCGCCCTTGATCAGCCACCCCTCAGGTGTTACCTGATCGGCACCGTCGATCGCGACATCCAGGTGATCGAGAGTGTCCACTAGCTCCACGTCAAGGCCGAGCTCGGTCGCCCTTTGCCGCGTATGCACCGACGTGGCCACGCAGCGGATCGCGAGCTTGCGTGCAGCCAGCGCGGGCAGGAGAAAGGCCACGGTCGAGCCGGTGCCAAGGCCGACGGTCATGCCGTCCTTCACCAGGCCAGCCGCAGCCTCGGCGGCGAGCTGCTTTTCGCGTTCAATGCTCACGTGGTCAGTCTTTCCGTTGCTTGGCATGGCACTATTGCCCCATGCAATCCAACAATCATGGGACCAAGCGCCCCGACGACCATGTCATCGTAATCTTCGGCGCGACCGGTGACCTCGCGAAGCGCAAGCTGCTGCCCGGTCTGTTCCATCTGGCTAAGTCAGGATTGCTGCCGGCCGGCTACCGCGTGATCGGCTCGGCACCGCACAACTGCTACATGACCGATGACGAGTTCAGGAAGCACGCGAAGGACGCTTGCCTTCAGTTCGGCCTGGCCAAGCCGACGGGCGCCGCCTGGAAGGAATTCGAGAGCAAGCTGCACTTCGCCTGCTCGGACCCAGACAACCCCAAGCCGCTGGTCGATGCCGTGGCCACCGCCGAGCAGGAGATCGGTAACGACCCGGCACGCATCTTCCATCTCGCCATTCCGCCTTCGGCCTTCGGCTCGGTCATCACCATGCTCGGCGACACCAAGCTGTCGCAGAACGCCAGCGTGATCATCGAAAAGCCGTTCGGCTACGACCTGGCCTCTTGCCGGCAGCTCACCGGCATCGTGCACTCGGTGTTCGACGAGGACCACGTGTTCCGCATCGATCACTTCCTCGGCAAGGAATCGGTCGATAACATCCTCGCGTTCCGGTTCGCCAACGGCCTGTTCGAGCCAATCTGGAACCGCGATCACATCTCGCACGTGCAGATCGACGTGCCCGAGCACATCAGCATCGAAGGCCGCGCCGCGTTCTTCGAGAAAACCGGCACGTTCCGCGACATGATCGTGACTCACCTGTTCCAGGTACTCGGTTTCATCGCGATGGAGCCGCCGACGACGTTCAGCGCCAAGTCGCTGCGCGATGAGAAGTCCAAGGTCTACCAGGCCATGCGGCTGATCGACCCGGCCAGGGTGGTGCGCGGCCAGTACGACGGCTACCGCGGCGAGCAGGGAGTCGCCCCTGACAGCCAGACCGACACGTTCACGGCGCTGCGCGTCGACATCGACAACTGGCGCTGGTCGGGAGTGCCCTTCTACCTGCGGTCAGGCAAGTCACTGGCGCAGCGCAGGCAGACGATCACGCTCGGCCTGAAGGAACCTGTGCTCCGGATGTTCCCCGTCGCGGCGCGTACCAGGCAAGACCAGCGCAGCAACGAGGTCATCATCGACTTCGATGACCCCGGCTGGATCGCGGTGCAGTTCATGACCAAGCAGCCGGGCCCGCAGATGCGGCTCAAGGAAGTCGAGATGGTCTTCAAGTACTCGGACTCCTTCCACCGCATGCACGAACTCGAGGGCTACGAGCGGCTCATACTCGAGGCGATGCTCGGCGACCAGTCCCTGTTCACCCGGTCAGACGAGATCGACCGGATCTGGGAAGTCGCGACCCCGCTCCTGGAGAACCCCCCGCCAGTCGAGTTCTACGAGCCAGGCACGTGGGGCCCGGAAACCGCCCTCAAGCACCTCATCCATCCCTTCCGCTGGCACCTCCCCGACAACCACCACGAGTAGCCCGCGGGCCAAGGCCAGGCCCGGCCAGGCCCGGCGCCTTACATCGCCGGCCAGCTATGAACAGGTTCGCCGACAGC
>DATJLT010000148.1:0-17897 GCA_035509195.1 Streptosporangiaceae bacterium
CTGGGCAAGCCTAGCCACGAAGCGATCTGGCATATACCGTCAGGCACTGTGCCACCTAGGACACAGTCCCTTTGACGGGGATGTGCATGTGCACTGGCTTTTAGCACGCTGTTGAGTTCTCAAGGAGCGGACGCTCACCGTCAGGAGTCCGACCGGACCCCATCTGGGGCAACCCTGCTAACTTACCCGTTCGTCATGTGACTGTCAAGTCAGTTAGCAGATTTAGTTTTAGTTACTCAGTGTCACCCAGCATAGTCCTGCAGTAACTTCAGACGCGAACGTCGTCAGCTAGTAGCTTGGGGTCTGCTGGAGGCTCATGCGAGCGGCGGCTCCGGGCCGCCCGGCGTCGCACCGGCCGAAGAGAACATTAGGGAAGCCCGGCCACCGTGTCAAATCGAACAGCCAAACTCGTTCGGAGATTCCCGCGAAAGCGCACTTCAGGTCGCTAAAACTTGTCTTTCCCTGCCATCACTCGACGAACCTGCCCGTGTCGGGTAGCGCTTCGGCCATCTGCTGAACGAGTCACAGGATGTGCAAGGAAAAGGCTTCACGGCGCCAGATTTCAGCTCCAGGCATGGCGACCAGTTCGCCCCGCACCCTGAGCGGTGCCAGACCAGAACCGGCATCGCGCTCAAAGCTGATACCGGAAGGTGACCATCCCGACGGACCGGCTCGCATCCGGGTGGGCTATTGAGCGGAAAAAGTTACCTAACTGATGACATGGCCAACCTGCGGCAGCGGCAGCATTACGCAGGCACCCGGATCACGATCCCGATCGTGCGCTTGCCACGCCTCAGCACCAGGTACTTGCCATGCAGGAAGTCGCCAGGTTCAGGGACCGCCTCAACGTCAGTAACCTTGACGTTGTTGAGGTAAGCGCCCCCTTCGTCTATGGCACGCCTCGCCGCCGACTTGCTCGGCACAAGGCCGCAAGCTGCCATCAGGTCACCGACCGACGCCAGTTTTCCGCCACCGGCGCCCACCCTCGCGCACGGCACTTCCTCCGCCGCCGCGGCGAGCGTGTCCTCATCGAGATCACGCAGATCGCCCTCGCCGAAGAGCGCGCGCCCCGCGGCGATTGCCTTTGCGGTCTCCTCGGCGCCGTGCACCAGCTTGGTGACCTCGCCGGCCAGCGCGCGCTGGCCAAGCCGCGCCGCCGGCCGTTCGGCCGCCTCGCGTTCCAGCGCCTCAAGCTCAGCGCGCGGCTTAAGCGAGAACACCCGCAGCAGCCCGGGCACCTCAGCGTCTGTCCGGTTCAGCCAGAACTGGTAGAACGCGTATGGCGTCATCAGGTCCGAACTGAGCCAGATCGCGTCGCCAGCGGTCTTCCCGTACTTGGTACCGTCCGGCTTGGTGATCAGCGGGGTCGCGAGAGCATGCGCCGAGTCGCCGGTCACCCGCCTGATCAGGTCCACGCCAGAAACCAAGTTTCCCCACTGATCGCTGCCGCCGAGCTGGAGCACGCAATCGTGCCGCTTGTGCAGTTCAAGGAAGTCGTTGGCCTGCAGGATCTGGTAACTGAACTCGGTGTAACTGATCCCGCCTTGCTCAAGCCTGGCCCTGACCACTTCGCGGCTGAGCATCTGGTTCACGGGAAAATGCTTGCCGATGTCACGGAGCAGGTCGATGGCGGAGAGCTCGCCGGTCCAGTCGAGGTTGCTCACGATCAGGGCGCTGGACTCTCCGGCATCGAAGTCGAGGAATCTGCTGACCTCGCCCCTGATCCTGTCAACCCAGTCGGCCACGACCTCACGCGAGTTCAGCACCCGCTCAGCCGACTTTCCGCTCGGATCACCGATCAGGCCAGTGGCACCGCCCACCAGGCCGATCGGCCGGTGCCCGGCGAGCTGAAGCCGGCGCATGGTCTGAAGCAGGACCAGGTTCCCGATGTGGAGACCGGGCGCAGTGGGGTCGAAGCCGCCGTAGTAGGTCAGCCAGCTGGTGCCCAGCGCCTTCCGCAGGTCATCCAGGTCGGTTGAAACAGCGATCAGGCCGCGCCAGGTCAGATCATCGATGATGTCGGTCACCGCTGAAGTCTCCCATCCCGGCGCCCATCGGTCACATTGGTTATCACATCCATGATCACCGCGAGCGAGGGCTGCCGGAACCCGGCCGCTCAGGAACCAGGCAGCAGGCGCTCGCCCCCTGAACGCCTGCGTTGCCGGTCACGGGGTACATGCGGCCGGTACGCCGACACCGCATTGTCCCCCGCGACCCAGAACCTCCAGGGCACCTCAGCCGCCGTGCTGACCCCGACCCTCGGCCCGGAAGCGACCTCGCTCGCGGGCAGGCCGGAAAACCCGGCCGGCGCGCAGACTCGCACGGCACTATCAGGCGAGCAAGCGTCAGCACCGTTCTGCGGGCTGGCGACTCCGAGCGCCTGGCACAGACGAGCCGGACCGCTAGCGAGCCTAGCCAACCGCTTTCCGCTGTGGCTCGCGGAAAGATCAGCGCCACCTGAGCGCCGCGCTATCGCCAGGTCGGTTCCTTCTACGATCCATCCAGCACGCAGCAAAACGGCCGTCGCATCCCCTGGCAGCTCGCACACCAGATTCACGCAGAAGTGCATGCCGTAGGTGAAGTACACGTAGACATGGCCAGCTTCGCCAAACATCACCGCGTTTCTGGCTGTGCGGCCGCGGTACGAGTGCGAGGCCGGATCCTGGCTGCCCATGTACGCCTCGACCTCAACGATCTCAGCCGCCACCCGTCCCTCGGCGTCATCATGCACGAGCACGCAGCCAAGAAGCTCCGGCGCGACGACGGTAGCTGGCCGCCGGAAAAACGACCGGGACATCAGCTCCCAGCCGTCGGGCCCCCAGGGCCGCGCGCCCTCCCTGGCCAGCGATCCAGTCAAGCCGCCGCCCATGCGGCGTCCGCCTGCAGGGTCTCACGCAGCTCGGTTAGCTGCCACCGGACGCTCACGGGGGCAGTGCCCCCGTAGGTGTCTCGCGCGGCCAGCGCGCCAGGCACCGAGAGCACGTCCCGCACATCGGGCGTGAAGTGCGGCGACACCTTCGCCAGGTCCTCGTCGCCGACCTCGCCAAGTTCGCAGTCATGCACCTCGCACCACACGACCAGGTGCCCGACTGCCTCGTGCGCTTCCCGGAACGGCACGCCTCGCTTGACCAGCAGTTCGGCAAGATCCGTCGCCAGCGCGTGCCCCGCCCCGGCCGCTTGTGCGAGCCTCGCGCTATTGAACCGCATCGAACTCACCAGGCCAGCCATGGCGGGCAGCACAAGCAGCAGGGTGTCGACGGCATCGAAGACCGGCTCCTTGTCCTCTTGCAAATCCCTGTTGTAGGTAAGGGGCAGCCCTTTGAGCGTGGTGAGCAACCCGGTGAGGCCGCCGATCAGGCGCCCCGCCTTCCCCCTGGCCAACTCGGCGACGTCGGCGTTCTTTTTCTGCGGCATGATCGACGATCCGGTCGCGTAAGCGTCGTCGATCTCAGCCCAGCCGAACTCGTGCGAGGTCCACAGCACGACTTCTTCGCCAAGCCGGGACAGGTGCACCCCGGTGAGCGCGGCAGCGAAGCAGAACTCAACGGCGAAGTCACGATCGGCGACGGCGTCCATCGAGTTCGGTGCTGCGGCATCGAACCCGAGTTCGGCAGCGACGGCCTTCGGGTCTAGCGACAGCGACGATCCTGCCAGCGCCCCCGAGCCAAGGGGCGAGATCGCCGCACGCTTGTCCCAGTCCCGCAAGCGCGCGACGTCCCGCGCGAACGCCTGGACGTGCGCGAGCAGCTGATGAGAAAGCAGCACTGGCTGCGCGTGCTGAGTGTGAGTAAGCCCAGGAGCCGGGGTCGCCGGATCGGCCAGGTGAGCCGCCGCCTGATCCATCAGCGCCGTCTGCAGTTCGACCAGGCGGGCGGCGACCCGCCTGGCATTATCACGCAGGTACAGGCGCAGATCGGTCGCGACCTGATCGTTCCTGCTCCGGCCCGCGCGCAGCTTGCCGCCAAGGGAGCCAACGCGCTCAAGCAGTCCCCGCTCTAGCGCTGTATGCACGTCCTCGTCGGCGACGGCAGGACGGAACGCCCCGCTCTGACAATCCCTTGACAGGTCATCGAGGGCCGTCAGCATGCGGCTCAGCTCCGCATCGGAAAGCAGCCCGGCCCGGTGGAGCACCCGCGCGTGGGCCTTCGAGGCGAGCAGATCATAGGGAGCCAGCCGCCAGTCGAACTGCACGCTGACCGACAACCGGGCCAGCGCCTCGGCCGGCCCGGCTTCAAATCGCCCGCCCCACAGCCTGGTCGGGCCGCCCGCATCCGGCAAGTCTGCTCCTCACTTCGGCACCACTGTAGTCCCGACCATATCGTGCCGGCGGGCGCCAAGTGGATTAGGCGCATGCGGTGGTATCTTCCGGCAGCGAGCGTTACAACACGATTGAAGTTGAATAATGGTGGGCAAACCTGATCAGGAGCCGTTAAGACGGGATTGCGGGAAGGCGGATTGCCATGGCCTGCTCGAATCCAGGGAAGGGGCTTATACACGGCGGGCCCGGTTACTGCTTCTGTGCGGCATCGGACATGACCGCGAAGATCTCCAGTTTTCAGGACTTCGCGGACTTCGCCGCCCAGTGGGAAGACCTTCCCGCCGACCCGTACCTCGAAGGCGAGCCGTTTCGCTTCCGGCGCCATGCGCGAGCGGTATTCGATGCCGACAGCGGTGAAGTGACGTTCCTGCCGCCGGGCAGCTATCTTCAGGCCGCGGAGAACAACCCGCTCTTCGGCGGCATTTCCCGGCAGTTCGCGCCTATTGCCTGGACAGCCGCCGGCACCAGGCTCGCTGGAGCACTGATAAGAGTAAGCGTGACCGATGTGCTCGGCCTGCACGGGCAGACGTTGATCAACCTGCACCAAGTGCGCATCGTCGGCGGACCGCAACTGGCCGGCGCACCCGTACCTGAAGGACCCCATCGAGACGGGTTCGACTACATCTCCATTCACCTCATCGGCCGTGATGCGGACGGCGGCGGCGAAACCAGCCTGATCGCCGATGGCCGGACCGCTGCCACGATGACCCTGTCAGAACCTCTAGATGCCGTATATGTGGACGACCGCAAGTACACGCACGACACAACGCCGATCATCGGCCGTGGCAGGCAAGTCACGCGCGACGTTCTGCTCATGAGCTTCGAGCCGGCCGGCTCGGGCAGTTCGCTATCGTGATGACTGCTCAGGTAGGGCAGCGGGCAGCAAGGAGTAGTTGGTGGCCAATTACACGGTTCTCGAGCAGCCTGATGTGTCCGGCCTCGAAGCGGCGTACGGGCTCGCCATTGGCTCGATGGTTCCGCTGGACGGCGGGATGGCGACCTCCAGTTACATTGCCGAGACCGACCAGGGGACCATGGTTGTCAGTGTTCTCGACAACCAGGACGACACCGCCGCGCTGCGGCTTGCGCAGACCAACGATTTCATGTGGAGCCACCACATCCCTACCTGCGAGGTACTTCGCCGCCTGGACGGCGAGCTCATCTCACCAGTGCGCGGCAAGTCCGTTATGGTGAAGAGGTTCCTGCCTGGCGAGACGCGCGACAATCTCTCAGACGAACTGCTGCCACGTGCGACGCAAATGCTGGGAATGATTCACAACCTTAGCCCCGAGAATCTTGAGGTGCCGATTGGGCTGAGGCACCTGTCCCTAAGCCTGCGCGACATAATCGGCACTTTCCCTAACACGGAGCACGTGCGGTGGCTGCGGCACCGCCTGGCCAGGCTCGACGACTTCTTCCCGCCAGAGGATGACCCCAGGCGCGACCGGTGGACATTGATACACGGCGACTTCACGCCGTCGAACATCGTCATCTCAGAAGGCCAGGACGACGATTCCGCGCTATACGCGATCGACTGGGAAACGGTGACGATCGATGACCCGATGCTTGACTGCGGCATGTCCGCGATGAACATGTGCGTCATCGACGGCCGTCTCAGCCCGCAACGACTCAAGCTCTTTGGCGAGGGTTATCGCCGCTCGGGACGTGTCTTCGAAGAAGACCGCATCCGCGTCAGCGTTGAGTACGCCGCCGTCATCGTTGCCTTCCACCGCTACCGCCGGCACAACATCCGCTTCCCCAATCCGGCGCGGAAGGATTACTACAAGCAGATGGTGGAATTCGTCGAGCGGGAATTCCCCGAGGATTGAGTGGTGGGAAAGCTGCGCGTTGGCGTCGTTAATCGCTACACACCGGAGAAGCGGCGTAACTACCCGCTCGGCCTGGCCATCGAGCGTGCCGGGGCTGTCTTCGTACCCATCGACGTTCGCGACATCGCCGCGTCGATCGGCCGGCACGGCGGGCTCGACGTGCGCGTGGCGGGCGACCTTCAGCCGGACACGAGCCTTGGCGACCTCCAGGTTGACGGGATCGCCTGGCGGGTCTCAGAGGCGACCTTCAACGACTATGCATGCATCCAGCACTTGCTCGCCGGGCATTACATAGTTGTCAATGACTGGGAATGCGCGAGCACCTGCGCAGACAAATGGCGAACGAGCGAGCGGCTTGCCGCGGCAGGCATTCAGGTGGTACCGACAACTCTTCTCACCCCTGGCATGAAAGTGCCGCGCTTCGCGACCGGGACGGACACGGTGATAAAGCCGTGCGTAGGAGCGGGCGGCGAAGGAGTCCGCCTGGCCAAGGCCGGCTCCGATCCCGCGATTACCGAGCCTCATATCGCGCAGCCTTTGATCGGCGGCACCTTCGAAGATCAGGTCCGCACGATGGTATGCGGGCTGAAAGATGTGTTCGCCATGATCAGGGAACCGGGTCAGCGCACTCGCGGCGAGAGCCTCAAGGTGAACAACCTCGAAGCGGGTGGCCGGCCCGTGCCGGCGGACCCAGGCCCGGTCAGGGAAATATCGCTGATCACCGCCAGTTGTCTCGGCGGTGAAGTGCTCGGAGTCGACCTGGTCAAATGGAACGGCGACTGGGCGGTACTCGAGGTCAACAGTTCACCCGGTATAGGCGGCGTCGACCAGGTATCCGATGAGGACTGTTATCTGGCCGCCGCCCAGTCCATCATGAACCGCATGCGCCGGCTGACGCTGAGGTAAGAGAGAAGCCGAGGTAAGAAAGAATCAGCTAGCCGCGGAGCTACCTGAGCGGCTCACGCCTTGCTGGCGGCGTCGAGTTACGACCTCGCGCCACCGCTCGCAGGCGGCGTCGGCCCCGTCGAGCCAGTCGAGTTCAGAGTCAGCGGACGGCCCGTCACCCAGCCAGAAGGCGACGACCTCGGTCAGCCATCGGAAATCCGCTCCAGCGAGTTCCGCGAGGTGGTTCCTGGCCGCGATCAGCCTGTCGTCGTCGCCGCTCAGTGCCGCGTTGAGACAGTCGAGGAACCGCGAGTAAGCCTCGATCGAACTGAGGCCGGCCTTGCGGCCGTCTTCCTCAATGGCAGCAAGCTGCCCGGACACGCTCGCCTGGCCCGAGGCGACGAGCATCGTCGTACCCAGCCTGGCCATCAGCCTCGCCCAGGTATTGCGTGAGTCTTGCAGCATCATCATCGCCGCCGCGATCAGGTCAGCGTCGTCGTCATGCGATGCTGACAAGCCGCAGACGAACGCCAGGCAGCCGGCGATCTCCGCAGCCTGGCCAGGCAGTCCTTCGGCCTGCGACCGGTCGCGGCTGGTGATGTAGGCCGTCCTCGCCTCATCAAGCATGCCCTGCGACCAGTAAAGAGTGCCGGTGATCTGGATCCACATGGCGCTTTCCGGCCTCGTGCGGATCATCTCGAGCGCCTCGATAAACCGGCCGTTTCTGCGCAGGCGGTGCACCATGCCTCTGACCGCGAGATCCGCGATCGGAGTCTCTCGCGACAGCAGCGTACGCAGCAGTTCTTCTGACCGCTGACCCTGCCCGATTTCCCTGAAGGACTCGGCCGCGTAGTAGGTCGCGAGATCCAGGCTCGTACCGGTGAGCAGCCCGGAATCCAGTACTTCCGTGAGCACGATCGCGGTCTGCCCGCGCCCCTCGAACTGCCGGTTCGTGATGGCAATCAGCGCACGGGCGAGCGCCCCCGCCTCGGTAACGGGTGGCGTGCGGACCAGCGGCCGCAGGCTGTTCTCCCAGAGGGGGTCGGAGATGTAGGAGTACGCGGCGTCGGCCATCCAGCCGACCTCGAGGTCAAATTCATCCGCGATACCCAGCGCCTGATTGAGCAGGCTAATCACGAGCGGGCGGTTCCTTGTGGCCCTGGTCTCGTTGAAGCGCACTCCAAGTTCCTCGAAGGCACGACCGGCGTACCTCTTCCAATCCGCCGCGCTGAACGCATCGCGACCACTGTCGGACTGGCGCACCTGCTCGCGCAGCAGCCGGTGAATGGCATAGGGAAGGGGCGCGCTCTCATCGACGTCGACGAAGGCGCGGTTCACCAGTGCGTTGGCCGCAGCCTCAGACGGCAGCGACGCGATCGCCGCGGCCAGCCTGGCATCAAAGGAATCAAGCAGCGACAGGATGCGGATTAGCCGCCGTTCTTCCGGACTCAGGTCGCGCAGCACCCGGTTGACGAGAGCAGGGAAGCCGCCGGTGAAGTCGTCGACACCCGGCTCGGTATCGGATTCGACTAGCTGCAGGTAGTGAGTGACGGCGAGGTCGAGATACAGCGGGTAACCCTCAGAATCATGCGCGATCTTATGCCGCACCGGCTCGGGAATGGCCGCGCTGCCGTCGCGTCGCAGCCGCTCGCTCAGGAACTTGTTCGCATCCGCCTCTGACAGGTAACCAACTAGATGCTGGGAGGGCTCTCCAGTGGCACCGAGGTCGAGACCGGGCCAGCGCACCGGACCGGCGAAGTCCAGGTACCCCTCCGCGAGCGCGTCGGCCCACTCAAGGCGATTACGGGAAGTGACGATGAAAAGCACATTCGGCATCAGCCAGGCCAGCCGGTTGATCAGGCGCTCGAACTGCCGCTGATCCGCCCGCATGATGTCCTCGAAAGTGTCGAGGAAGGCGGCGATGTGGAAGTTGTAATCGCGCCGCTTCGCCGCCTGGGCCAGATCCCAGGCCAGCAGGTGCGGGTAGTAGCTAAGGCTCTCAAGATCCGCGTCGCTTTCCAGCAGCGGGACGAGCCGGCGGCAGTTCTGGACGGCGTGCCGCTTCGCGACGCGATGGCGCGTCTCTTTCGTGATCGTCACGGCGAGCTGGCTCGCGAGTGAGACCGCGACCGTCGGGCCGCCGAAGACGCCCGCCACCTCCTTGAGCCCTTCCAGGATCTGATCAGGAACTTTAAGCGCCTCGGCCACGCGCGACATCCGGCTGTCGGCACGCATGTAGTCAGCCAGGCTCTCATTACGGTGCACTTCCTGCCAGTAGCGACCGAGAGCGATGTCAAAGGCGTGCATCGGGCGCCCGATCGCGGATACCGCGACTCTCAGGTTGATCAGCACGCGCTCAAGGTCAAAGCCAACGTCATTGGCCAAGTCGAACCGCGCCGTCACGGACCGCTTGAATCCCTTATCCCAACTCGGCCAGTCGGCGGCAGCCGGACTTTCGCCTGAGCCGTGGCGCTGCTCGAGTTCCCTGGACAGCGAGGTTTTGCCGACGCCGCCGACCCCGTAGTAGGTCAGGACGTTGCGTCTGGGCGCGGTGACATCCTGCGGGTCGAACTCAGGTCGCCTGGTGCTCTCGTAGTGGGCCGTGACAGCATTGTCAAACGCCTGCTGCTCACCGACGCGGTCGACGAATATCCTCCGCGCTTCCAGGTCGACGGCGTTGGTGCCGAAAAGCAGGCCCAGATCAGGTTTCGGGGATGACGACTTTCCCTCAGCGGCCACTACCGCCTCCCCCGCCAGCGATCAGGACGTACCCGGACGACCGGATCCGGCCAATCTGGCAATGGCGCCTGGCATGGCATACATTTGCGCGAATGCACGGGCCTGATTCCCGGTCCATAGTGCCGAATCATACCCGTAGACGACGCCCTGGCTAGCGCCCGCGTCGAGCAGGCTATACGGGCTCTGAGAGCCGAGAATGACCGTGTTCCCTTTGATCAGCAAGGCCCGCACCTTTCCCGTGACGCGCTGCTGGCTGCTGTCGATCAGGGCTCGGTAGTCATCGATGACCGGATCGTAGTAGACGCCCTCATGCAGCAAGTCACCGTAGGCGGTCCCGATAGCCGCCTTCGCGGCTTGCTGACGATTGCTGAGGACAAGCCGTTCAAGTTCGCGGTGAGCGGCGATGAGGATCATGATGCCTGGCGCCTCGAATGCGACCCTGGCAAGGGTGCCTACCATCGTCGAGCCCATGTGGATGCCGCGGCCGATACCGTGCTCGCCGCCAAGCTCATTAAGCGCGGTCAGGATCGCGTAATTCGGCGCCCCTGCCTCAGTGCCGGGAATCGGATCACCTGATGGCGTCGTACCTGCGACGACTTCTCCCTTATCAAATTGAATAATGATCTCCATGCCTTTGTCAGGAGCTTCGGAAACAGGGACGGTGTGGGTCCACGCGCTTTCCGGCAAGTAATCCCACGATCCGTAGGTTTCGCCGCCGCCGATAGTCGTGCCGAGCAGGCCTTCATTGATCGAATACCGCGAGGTCTTGTCAGTGACCTCGTAGCCACGCTCGCGCAGGAACTCGGTCTCGACCTCCCTGGTCAGCTTCAGGTCACGGATCGGCGTGACGATCTCAAGCTCAGGCGCGAGCGCACGGATAACCGCGTCATAGCGAACGTGGTCAGATCCCGCAGCGGTTGATCCGTGAGCGATCGCGTCCGCCGCGAGTTGCTTCGCAACGCCGACGACCTTCTCCGCCTGAACCTCTCGTTCGGCCCCGACGCAGGAGGGATACCCGCCGTTACGAAGGTAATTGGCCTTGATCGCATAGCTGATGATCCGCGAGTAAAGCTCCTCGCGAGCGTCGATGACGACGTGCTCGGCCGCGCCGAGATCCATCGCACGTTCCCTGACAGTCTCGCTGTCGCCGCTGCGCAGACCTCCGGTGTCGACGTTCACGGTGACCACGTCGTTGCCCTGTTCGCGGAGAGATACCAGGGCGTACGACGTGTCAAGACCGCCGGAGAACGCCAGCACGATCTTCCGCTTGCTCATCTGAGCCTCTCCTCGAGAACCGGGACATGGGTTGCGCCTGCGTGAACGATATGACCTGGCGGCAGGACGTAGAACGCGGATGCGCCGGCCGCGATCGCCGCCTGCATCCCTAGCTGCCGCTCGTAGTCGCTGGGGTCGAGCAGGAAGCTCGGCTCGGGATGAGCACCAGACGCAGGCACCGTGAAATCGCTCTCGTAAACAAACGAGCCTGGCGAGGTGTGGAAAGGAACGCTCGCGACGACGACTCGCAGCCTCCCGAACTGCGTGTGTACCTTCAGCGCGTTGTTGTCATACTGAGTGACACCGTCAAGCTTGCGCGCGTGGTAAGCGGACAAGGCGAGCGCCTTGACCGCTCGCCCCAAACCCACGTTCGGCATCAGGGACCAAAGTGACCAGCCGACCCAGGTGCCAGGGGCTGCCGACGGGGCGGCGCAATATCCTCCGACAGGGATCGGGCCCGCGTAGCCGTCCCGCCTGGCGTTCTCATGCACCGCTCGCAGATGCGCCTTAACGTCGGAGTCGAACGAGAACGTACTGTTCTCCACCATCGCCGCGAAGGACTCCTGTGGCAGGCTCGCGATGATCGCGGCTGATGGCATGAGGATGAGGTCTACCATCACCCATTGCGGCATGGGAATGCCACGATCACCAAACGCTATGCCGTTAATGACATTGAACAAGTTCAGGAACTCGCGCGCACTCCAGCTCTTCACGCTGGTGTCGGTGAAATCAAGCCAGTTCAGGCAATGCCCGTAGGGTGCCTCGTTCAGGTAAGGACGCAAGGTCTCATTAGAGGCCAGAAAAAACTCCACGCCCTGGTCAGTCAGGTCTGCTACGTTAGCGGCGAAATTAGGAAAGCGGCATTCCACCAGGGAGACGCCGGTCATATTGTCCTGGCCGCCGGCCAGCATGGCTAGTTCTGTCATCGTGTCTCCTTGACGTGTTCAGCCTGGCCTAGCGCTCGACCCGTCGTTCGGCGAGCCGCAGCATTGCCCTGGCCAGGTCGTCCCCTCCCGAGGGATCCCGAGCGATCACGATCACGGTGTCGTCACCAGCCACGGTTCCGAGCACCGCGGTCAGCGCCGACCTGTCGATCATCGAAGCCATAAGCTGAGCGGCTCCCGGCGGCGTCTTAAGCACCACCAGGTTGCCGCTGGCCTCAGCAGACAGCAGCAGGTCAGCCGCGACCTTGCCGAGCGCCGCCAGCGTGCCGCGCGTCAGCCCGCTCAGCACGGCCGCGAGTTCAACCGCGACCTCGGCCTCAAGCGGCGAAGAGACCGTCGGCAAGGGCAGCTCATCGGGATGGTCAGGCGGCAGCGCGTACCGCAGCGCCCCGTCAGGACCACGCAGCCGCACGGCCCCGAGTTCATCCAGGTCGCGAGACAACGTCGCCTGAGTCACCCGCACCCCGACCGCGGCCAGCAGACCGGCCAGCTCATCTTGTGAGTGCACAGGCAAGTCAGGCGCGGCGAGGATCCCTGAGATCTTCGCGTGCCTCGCGGCCTTCGTGGCGGGCGCGGCCGGCCCTGGCGACCCGCTCATGAAGCTCCGTGCAGCCCGGCCGCCCGCGCCATGATCCCCGGTAGCGCCGTGACAAACGACAACGCCTGGGCCGCGGTCACGATCAGCGGCGGCGCGATCCGCACGGCATCCGGCTGGACCGCATTGACCAGGAACCCGGCCTCCCGTGCAGCGGCCTCGACCGAGCCGGCCGCCGGCGCGGACAGCGTGATCGCGAGCCACAGCCCGCTCCCCCGCACCCCGGTGATCAGCTCATGATGAACAGAACTGATGCCCTCGGTGAAGACCGTTCCGACTTCGTTCGCGTTGGCCAGGAGTTCTTCCTTCTCGATCGTCTCGAGCACGGCCAGCGCGGCAGAACACGCGATCGGATTGCCGCCGAACGTGCTGCCATGATCGCCCTTGCTGAACGCGTCACCGTACTGACCGACTCCGAAGCAAGCACCGATCGGCAGCCCTCCGCCGAGCCCTTTCGCGAGCGTGATCACGTCTGGCACGACGCCAGCGGCCTGAAAGGCGAACCAGGCCCCGGTCCGCCCGATGCCGCTCTGAATTTCATCGAGCACCAGCATCGCGCCGCTGGCATCACACGCCGCGCGGGCGGCGGCGAGGTATCCGTCCGGCGCGGGCACGACCCCGCCCTCTCCGAGCGCCGGCTCGAGGAACACGGCCGCGCACTCAGTAGTCACGGCCGCAGCGAGCGCGGCGGCGTCACCGTACGGCACGAACTTGACGTCGAACCCGAACGGCGCGAACGGCAGCCGGATGGAATCCTTGCCGGTCAGGCTGAGCGAGCCCATGGAACGTCCGTGGAAACCATGCTCGGCGGCGACGAATACGGGCCGGCCGGGACCCTGGTGCCGCCTGACCAGCTTCACCGCCGCCTCATTGGCCTCGGTCCCGGAATTCGCGAAGAACGCTTTTCCCTGGTGCCCGATAAGACCGGCAAGCTTTTCCGCCAACAGGACCTGGGGCTCGTGCAGGAAGAGATTGCTTATGTGAGCCAGCTTCGCTGCCTGTTCGGCCACGGCGCCGACCAGCGCCGGATGCGCGTGCCCGAGTGCGCTGACCGCGATGCCGCCGATCAGGTCGAGGTACTCGTTCCCGTCGACATCCCAGACGACGCAGCCCTGGCCCTTGGCAAGCGCCAGCGGCGGCAGGCCGTAGTTCGGCATCAGCGCGGCGGAGTAACGCTCTTGCAGTTCTTCTGTACGGGTCATGCTGTCCCGGCCTTTCCGTCAGGCACAACCATGGTGCCGATCCCCGAGTCGGTAAAGATCTCCAGCAAGACGGCGTGCGGCAGCCGTCCGTCGAGCACGTGCGCCTGCGGCACCCCGCCCTTCACGGCCGTCAGGCAAGCGGTCATCTTCGGGATCATGCCGTCGCTCAGCGACGGCAGCATGGCCGCGAGTTCGGTCACGCTCAGCTCGCTGATCACTTGCTGCGGCCGTCCGTCCGCAACGGCCTGGGCGGTCGCTGGCCAGTCCGCATACAGGCCGGCCACGTCGGTCAGCATGATCAGCTTCGCCGCACCCAGCGCCACCGCGAGCGCGGCCGCTGCCGTATCCGCGTTGACGTTGAGCACCTCAGCCGGTCCGCCGCCATCTTGAGCGACGCCGCGGGCGACGCTGGACACGACCGGAATCCGCCCGTCGTCGATCAGGACCTTGATCGCGCCTGGATTCACGGTCTCGATCTCGCCGACGTGCCCGAGGTCCACGGCCTCCCCTGCCGTGTTCTTGCCCTGGACCCGGCGCGCGGCCAGCAGATTCGCGTCCTCGCCCGACATCCCCACGGCAAACGGCCCGTGGCGGTTGATCAGGCCGACGACATCCCGGTTCACCTGCCCGGTCAGCACCATCCTGACAACGTCCATCGTCTCGGCGGTAGTGACGCGCAGTCCGCCGCTGAACACCGACTCGATGCCGAGCTTGTCCAGGTGCGAGCTGATCTGCGGCCCGCCGCCATGTACGACGACGGGGTACAGCCCGGCGTACCTGAGGAACACCACGTCTTGGGCGAACCCCAGCCGCAAAGCCTCGTCGGTCATGGCATGGCCGCCGTACTTGATCACGACGATCTTGCCGTGGAAGCGGTCGAGCCACGGCAGCGCCTCGATCAAGGTCGCAGCCTTAGCGAGCGCGCTGCCGTCGCCAAGGACGGTGCGTGCCGGAAGATCCGTATTCATCAAGATCTCAGCAGTCACGTCGAGTAGGCCGAATTCTCGTGTACGTACGCGGCGGTCAGGTCGGTCGTCGTGATCGTGGCGGCGGCCGGTCCTGCTGACAAGTCGACCGTGATCGTCACGTCTTTGGGCTTGAGGTCGACGCCGCTGCGGTCCTCGCCTGGACCACCGTTCCGACAAACCCAGACGCCGTTGATGGCGACGTTGAGCTGATCGGATTCGAAGACCGCGTCGGTGGTGCCGACGGCCGCGAGAACCCGGCCCCAGTTCGGGTCCTCGCCGGTGATCGCGCACTTGAGCAGGTTGGACCTGGCTACCGCGCGGCCCACGGTGAGCGCGTCCTGCTCGCTGTCAGCGCCCACGACTTGGACCGAGATCGCCTTGGTGGCACCCTCCGCGTCGAGGAGGAGCTGGTGAGCCAGGTCATCGCAGGTGACCGTCAGAAGCTCGGCGAACTCGCCAGGGTCAGGCTGAACGCCAGAAGCGCCGCTGGCCAGGACGATGACCGTGTCGTTCGTGGACATGCAGCCGTCGGAGTCGAGGCGGTCGAACGTCGACCGGGTAGCGGCGCGCAGGGCCTTGTCCAGGTCACTGGCGGCGACGTCCGCGTCGGTCGTGATCACCACGAGCATCGTGGCCAGGGCCGGAGCCAGCATCGCGGCGCCCTTGGCCATGCCGCCGATCCGGTAGCCAGTGCCGGAGATCGCCGTGGTCTTGGCTACGGTGTCGGTAGTCATGATCGCCGTCGCGGCCGACGCGCCGCCCGCGGGCGAAGCCGCGACCGTGGCCGCGTCCACTCCGACCAGAAGCTGGTGCATGGGGAGCCGCTGTCCGATGAGACCGGTCGAGCAAACCGCGATGTCACCTGGGCTGACCTCCAGGAGCCCGGCGAGGTGCACGGCCGTCTGCTCGGTGTCCGCGTATCCCTCAGGTCCGGTGCAGGCGTTGGCGCCGCCCGAGTTAAGCACGACCGCGCTGATCTGGCCGTCAGCGACCGCCAGTTCGCTCCAGCGCACCGGGGCGGCCTTGACCCGGTTCGAGGTGAAGACGGCTGCGGCGGCCTTCGACGGACCCTCGTTGATCACGACGGCGACGTCCGGCTTGCCAGAGTTCTTGATTCCGGCGGCAACGCCAGCCGCACGGAACCCTTTCGGCGTGGTCACGCTCATGGCGCTACTCCGATCGAGGTCAGGCCCGCTGCCTCAGGCAGGCCGAGCATCAGGTTGGCGTTCTGCACGGCCTGTCCGGCCGCGCCCTTGCCGAGGTTGTCGAGGGCGGCGACGATCACGGCCCGTCCGGCCCGGTGATCGACGGCGGCCTGGATCTGGACGCAGTTAGAGCCGGCCACCGCACCGGTCGCCGGCCACACGCCGTCGTGCAGCACGGTGACGAACGGTTCATCGTCGTAGTAGTGCCTGAGTGCCCTGATGAGCGCTGGAGTGTCGGTTCTGCTTGAGGCAAGCCGTGCCGTGCAGGTCGCGAGGATGCCGCGCGGCATCGGGACAAGAACTGGAGTGAACGAGACCCTGACCGCCTCAGCACGGCTGCCAACGAGCTCACTTAGTGCCTGCTCGATCTCCGGGGTATGCCGGTGTGCGCCGGCGACCTGGTAAGCGGCGGCCGAGCCCATGACCTCGCTGGCGAGAAGGTCAGTCCGCAGGCTCTTGCCGGCGCCTGACGTGCCGGAAGCCGCGACGACCACCAGGTCGTCGGTCTCGATCAGGCCGGCCTTCGCCAGCGGCGCGTAGGCGAGGATCGCCGCAGTGGAGTAACAGCCTGGCGCGGCGACGTTCTTTGCCAGTTTGACCTGCTCACGCTGCCCGTCAAGCTCGGGCAGCCCCGTGACCCACCGTCCGGCGTACTCTCCGTCGTAGTGCCTGGTCCAGGCCTCATCGTCACTGAGGCGGAAATCCGGGCCCAAGTCGACCACCTTCGCCTCCTCGGGGAGGCTCGCCGCCAGCGCCGCCGACTGACCGCTTGGCATCGCCAGGAAGACCAGATCGCAGTCGGCCTGCTTAAGCGCGTGATGCGATTCGAAGACCAGGCGGGCGAGCTTCTCCTGCCCGGCGAGGTTCTGATGGACGGCTCCGACGGTCCGCCCGGCACTGCTATCCGCAGTGAGCACGGCGATCTCGAACTCAGGATGTCCCGCGAGCAGCCGGAGCAACTCACCGCCCGCATACCCGCTGGCCCCAGCCACCGCTACCCGCATCGCACGCCTAGCCTCCGATCGCCCCGCCGCCGCTCGCTCCCGTCTCACGAATTATTATTCATGAGATCGAGTGAATATGCAACCGCGCGAGTCAGGGAGCGAGCTAGCCTGCGGAGCATCAGGAAACGTCGCGGACCATGACAGTCCAGCCGAGGTCGAAGGATTAGACCTCGAACCGGCGGGTTCGGCTACGTGACCGGGGGCAGCCGGAGGATGATGTTGGGGCGCAGCCAGTCATGAGGAAATCACTCGAGGAGAACGGCATGCATCGCACCGCCCGTCTGTCGTTCGCGGCGCTGATCGCGGGAACAGTCGTTCTGGCGGCGGGCTGCGGTTCAGCGTCGAATTCGACCGGTTCTGCGCCGAAGGTCACCGCCTGCGGATCCGCGAAAACCGCGGCGAACGTGCCCGTCCACATCGAAGTAGCGAAAGGCAACGTCCGGTGCGCCACCGCGCTGGCCATAGAAAACCAGTACGCGAAGGCGATCAGGTCCGGCAAAGAGCCAGGCAACGGCGGCGGCGGCCCAGTGAAGGTGAACGGCTGGACCTGCCAGGGCTACGCCACCCCGGTTGTCCTTAACACCGGCAAGGCCTCGAAGTGCACGGAAGACGGTAACGAGATTCTCGCCATCCTCCCGTCGACCACCTGAGGGCAGCCCCAAAAGCCAAGAACTCAAGCCCCTCGCAACGCCGCCCCGGTCCTCAGCCCGGCCTCGGCCACGGCAGCATCCCTGACTACGGCGACCTCCTGGTCGGTCAGCGTCCGGTCCACCGCCCTGAACCGCAACGTATACGCCAGCGACTTGTTCCCGGCCCCCACCTGCTCCCCGGTGTACACATCGAACAACCGCACACCCTCAAACAGCGACGAGCCGGCCCCAAGCGCGCCGGCCTTCAGAGCAGCCTCAACCGCAGCGGCCGGCACTCCATCGG
>DATJLT010000149.1:0-6554 GCA_035509195.1 Streptosporangiaceae bacterium
CGGATATTTCCGTACGCCCTTAAATATCGCTGGTCGCTTCTGGTACTGGTTCTTTCCACCGCGATCGATGCGGGCACGACGGTCGCGGGCCCCTTGATACTCGGGCTGATCGTTGATGACGCCATCCTCCCGCATAAAATCTCAGTTCTTATAGAACTCACCCTCGCTGCCGCCGGCCTGGCGCTGCTCGACGGGCTCGCGGAGTACGTGGAGACCTGGTGCTCGGCCCGTATTGGCCAGGGGCTCGTCTTTACCTTGCGCACCCAGGTGTTCAGGCACATTCAGCAGCAGTCGCTGGCGTTTTTCACGCGCTCGCAGACCGGCTCGCTTGTCAGTCGCCTGAACAGCGATGTCATGGGTGCTCAGCAGGCGGTTTCCTCGCTGCTGATCCAGACACTGTCGATCGGCTTGACCCTTATCCTCTCGCTGATCGCGATGTTTTTCCTGTCCTGGCAGATCAGCATCATTGCCTTGGTGGCCATCCCGATGTTCGTCGTTCCAGGCAAGATGATCGGCAAAAGACTGCAGCGGCTCGCCAGACAGCAGATGCTGATACTCGCCGAGGTCGGGTCATTGATGAACGAACGGTTCAACGTGGCCGGAGCGATGCTCAGCAAGCTCTACGGCCGGCCAGAAGCCGAAGCGGACATGTTCACTAAACAGGCCGCCCGGATACGCGACGTTTCCATAGTGACCAACGTGTATTCGCGAATGTTCTTCATCGGCATGACCCTGCTTGCGGCGCTTACGACGACGCTGGTGTACGGCTTGGGCGGCAGCTTCGTCATTTCAGGGACACTCAAGCTCGGCACGATCGTGGCCCTTGTCGCCCTGATCACCAGGCTGTACGGCCCGATCAACCAGATGACCACCTTGCAAGTCAATTACCTGACGATGCTGGTCAGCTTCGATCGCGTATTTGAGGTTATGGACCTTAAGCCGCTAGTTGTGGAAAGTCCCGGCGCCTCCCCGCTGACAGCCGACGGAGCCAAACCGGGTACGGCCCCGGATATCGAGTTCGACCAGGTGTCGTTCCGGTATCCGGCCGCCAGCGAGGTGTCCCTTCCCTCGCTTGAGTCGGTCATGCTGCCCGCGCCAGAGCGGAGCGGTGACGCCTGGGCGCTTCGGGGCGTGACCTTCTGCGCGCCCTCGGGAAAACTGACCGCACTCGTCGGCCCGTCGGGCGCGGGCAAGACCACGATCACGCACCTGGTACCTCGCCTCTACGACCCGACCACCGGGGTCGTGCGGATCGGCGGCCGCGACATCCGCGACGCGACGCTTGGCTCCCTGCGCGAGACGGTCGGGGTGGTCACCCAGGACGCGCACATGTTCCATGACACCATCAGGGCCAACCTGCTGTACGCGCGCCCCGACGCCACCGAGGACGAGCTCATCGAGGCATGCAAGGCGGCACGCATTTGGGACCTTATCGACACCTTGCCTAACGGCCTCAACACCGTCGCGGGCGATCGCGGCTACCGGTTCTCCGGCGGGGAAAAGCAGCGGATCGCGCTGGCGAGACTGCTGCTCAAGTCACCGTCTGTCGTCGTGCTCGACGAGGCCACCGCGCATTTGGACTCCGAGTCAGAGGCGGCGATCCAGCGCGCACTCAAGAGCGCGCTGACCGGGCGCACCTCACTCGTCATCGCACACCGGCTCTCTACCATCCGCGAAGCCGATCAGATCCTGGTGGTCGACGCTGGCGAGATACGCGAACACGGCACTCACGACGAGCTGCTGGCACTTGGCGGGCTCTACGCGGAGCTCTATCGCACGCAGTTCTCCCTCCAGGTCACGCACAACGGGGACTCTCCAGCCGGCCACGGCCCATCGCTTGATCCCGGAGGAACGCGAGTGACCCAGCCACCTCAAGTACCTCCACGGCCCTGACCAGCGGCATGAAATCAACTGGCGAGCCGCCGTTCAGCGCACTGGCCACCATGAGCGGGGAACACGCGGAGTCTGCCGCGGCTGATGCCGACCCCGATTGCCTGCTGTTGCGTCAGCGGCTGGCCGAGCATCTGACCGTAGCGGCCGAGATGGTGGCGATCGGCGGCAGCGTCGCGGAGCTAGTGCTGCTCATCACGCTGACCTTCCTCAGCGAAGGTGACACCATGCTGGTGACGGGTGCGCCGGCATCTGAGTACAAGACGGCTGCCGCGGCCGTCGGCGCCCGAGTGCGGACGACGCCGCTTCGGCATTACCGGGTGGCGACCGCCTCGGTCGCTGCCTCGCTGCCTGAGAACGTGAATCTCGCGTTCATCTCCAACCCGGCTGACCCTAGCGGGACGGCTCTCAGCGCGGCCGAAGTTGGCCAGCTCGTCACCGCGGCGCAGGAGAACGGAACCCTGATCGTCTTTGACGAGACCCAGATTGACTTCGCCGATCCCGAGATCGGGTACACGCTGGCCGCTATCGGCGCCAGTCGTCCCGCGATCACTCTCCGGACGTTCTCAAGAGCCTGGGGCCTGACAGCCTTGCCCGTAGCGTACGCCGTGGGCGACGCCGCGCTGGTCAGCAGGCTCCTGGGGACGCGGAGTTCGCTGCCTTTTAACGTAAGCTCCGCAGCGCAGCGCGCCGCCATGGCGGCGATCGGCGACCTGAACTTCATCGGCGCGATACGCGAGCGGACAGCGAAGGCGCGTGACCGGCTGTGCCGGGGACTCGCCGACCTCGGTGTCGAGCCTGTCGAGTCGGTTACGAACTTCGTGATGGTGCCAAGGGTTCGCGACAGCGGCGTCGTAGCCGCGCGGCTCGCGGCGGATCACGGCATCCAGGTGCGCGATCTGGCTGACTCCGGCTTTCCCGGCTGCCTGCGCGTCGCCGTCGGAGAGCCCGAGGAAATGGACCGGTTCTGCCAGGCGTTCGCCGAGGTGCTGGCGTCGCGGCGCGCGCCAGCCTACTCAGCGGCCACGCTTTTCAACGGAAACGTCGGCGCGCACGTCGTATTCGCGCTGCAAGACCTCGGGATCTGGCAGTTGCTGGCCGCTGGCCCTGTTCCCCTGGCCAGGCTCAGCGCCCAGGTTGGCGCCGCACCTGACCTGCTGCGGGCACTGCTGGACGTAGCCGCCCGGTTGGGGCACATCGAGATACGGGAAGGAACCGTCCTTCTGTCCAGGGCAGGCCGCGAACTCGTGCTCAGCCGTGGCTTCTTCACGTGGGCTGTCGGCGGCTACGGCGCCCTGTTGCGTGCCCTGCCAGAGATCACCACGGGAAAGGTCGCCTGGGGGCGCGACGTTCGGCGCGACGAAGAGAAGGTCGCTTCCGGCTCCGCGCAGGTCGGCGCCGAGCTGATGATATCGGTGGAGACCAGGGTACTTGCCGGGCTCGACTTCGCTTCGGTCGCAGACATTGGCTGCGGAGACGGGTCGCGCCTGGTCAGACTCTGCGGAGGGGAGCCGCGAAGGCGCGGGCTCGGCCTCGACATCAGCCTCGCGGCCTGTGGCATGGCGACTGGTCGCGTCGCCGCCGCAGACCTGGCCAGCCTGGTCAGCATCAGGTGCGAGAACATCTTCGCACCAGGAAACACAGCGGTTTTCAAGGGCTTCGACCTCGTATCGAGCTTTCTGATGCTGCACGATCTTTTCGCCCTGTACGGCGACGGCAAGCTTGTGATGAGCGCACTGCGGACGGCATTTCCCGATGCCCGCTATTTCCTGCTCGCCGATACGAACGCCTATCCCTGGGCCGAGCACGAAGGGCCGCTGCCAATATTTTCCCTGGAATTCGAACTCGTGCATGCCTTCATGGGAGTGAAGATTCTCCCCAAGGAGACCTACGAGCAGGCCTTCAGCGATAGCGACCTCGAGATAGAACGCTGCGAGCCACTCGGGGTACCCTCCACCTGGCTCTACCTGCTGCGGGTTCGTGACTCTCGCTTAAGCTAGCCTTACTGACGCTCCAGCCATGCCGAGATACCGGTCCAGACCTCGGCGAGTATTTCCGGCTTGAACATCTCCAGGTGGGTGCATGATAGATGAACTTCGGAGATCTCCCCAGAGATGTAAGGACCCCAGAGAACGGCCCGGCTATTTTGATCGTCGCCTTCGGCTGCCGGCATCTGCTGGTTCCTTATGGTCACGAAGATGAGCGCATCTCCGTTGAACCGGCCGAAGTCATGGTGCGCCATGAGGCGCCCGTTCTTCCCGAAGGCGGACGCGAGGAGCATGACTTCATCGTCTGAGATGGCGCCGAGAACCTCGCCGGCTTCCTGGCGAATCAGCTCGATAAGGCTGGCCGGCACGGCATCGGTGTCAGACGGCTGCCGCTCGGGCTGGTCCGCCTCTTGGCCCGTCTTTTCGCCTGCCGTGCGTTCCTGTGCCCTCCGCGGATAGGCGTCCATGATGACGACGGCCGCGACCTCCTCGCCCTGGGCCTGCAACTGGACGGCGATCTCCTGAGCCACGGCACCGCCAAACGACGCGCCAAGCAAGTAATAGGGGCCGTTCGCCTGGACAGAACGGATTTGGTCAATATAGTCCGCAGCCATTTCGCGGAGCGAGCCGGCGAATTCGCTGTTTCCGTCCAGGCCGCGTGCTTGCAGTCCGTAGAGCCTGAAGTCGTCAGGGACACAGCTCGCCAGGGGCGTATAGCACCAGCTCAGCCCGCTAGCGGGGTGCACGCAGAACAGTGCGGGCCTGCTACCTGCGGTTCGGATCGGCAAAAGGACGCTGAAGGCGTCGTTTACCGACGACAGGCTCATTCCCGCCATGAGCTCCCGCACGGTCGGGGAGGTCATCAATTGCCTGACCGAGACCGACACTCCGCTCGCCCGCAGCCGTTCCACTAGCTTCAGCGCCAGCAGCGAATGCCCGCCCAGCCGGAAGAAGTTGTCGTCAACCCCGACCCTCTCGATCCCGAGAATCCCGGCGAAGGTCTCGCACAAGAGCTGCTCGAGCTGGAACCCGACGCCAGTACGCGCGGGTGCGCCCGCGACCGCGTAGGCGGGGGCGGGCAACGCGGCCTTGTCTACCTTCCCGTTTGCCGTCAGCGGCAGCGCGTCAAGCACGATGATCGCGGCGGGCACCATGTATTCAGGCAGTCGCACCGCGAGGTCTTCACTGATCCGGTCGGCAAGCCCGCCATCTCGGTCGATGCCGGCAGCGGCATCAGGAGCGTTCTCGGCGGGGACCAGATAGGCGACCAGCCGCCGGTCACCTGGGCTGTCTTCACGAGCGGTCACCACAGCCTGCGCCACCTGCGGGTACGCGGTCAGCGCTGCCTCGATCTCGCCTGGCTCGATCCGGAACCCGCGGATCTTGACCTGGTCATCGGCTCGCCCGCAGAACACAAGCTGGGCTTCGCCCGCCGCACCTGCCGTCCGCAACCCGTCCTCGGCCGGCACCGTCCACTTGGCCAGGTCGCCGGTACGGTACATCCGCTCGCCGGCGCCAAACGGGCAGGCGATGAACCGCTCGGCGGTCAGAATGGGCCTGCCCAGATAACCGCGGGCCAGCCCGGCGCCCGCGAGGTACAACTCGCCAACCACCCCGGCGGGGACCGGGCACAACCGCCGGTCAAGCACGAAGGCCCTGGTGTTATCGAGCGGCCGGCCGATTGGCGGGGGATCCTTCAGATCGACGGGGTGCCGCATGAAGAAACTGGTCGCAAAGGTGGTCGCCTCGGTCGGACCGTAGACGTGCCCGACTATCGCCTGCGGGCAGGACTGGAGCATCCGTTCCACAGCCTGCGGCGAGGCGAGCTCACCACCAGTCAGCACCACGTTCACCCCCGCCAGCGCCGCGGGCTGCTCCGCCACCACCAGGCTGAACAGCGCTGGGGTCAAGAACAGCGCGCCGGCTCCCTCGGCGGCGATTAGCCACCGCAAGGACGCCACGTCAAGCTGACCTGGCTGCACCACCACCGTGCCACCGGAGAGCAGCGGCACCCACAACTCGTAGGTGGAAGCGTCAAAGGCGGGCGGCGAATGCATCAGAACCCGGTCGTGGGCGTTACCTAGCCAGCACCGGTCCGATGCCAGCGCCACCACATCACGGTCCCGCACGGCCACGCCCTTTGGCCGCCCGGTGGAGCCCGAGGTGTACATCACATAGGCGAGCTGATCGGAGTAGCCAGCCACCTCCAGGTCAGCATCGCCGGCTGGCAGGCGCTGGTCAGTGCTGACCACCCGCACTCCCTCGCCAGGCTGGTCTACAGCATGATCAGCCAGAAGCAGGCGCGCTCCCGCGTCGGCGAGCATCCACCTTATTCGTTCCGGCGGCGCGCCTTCATGAACTGGCAGGTAGGCGGCTCCGGTCTTCAGCACAGCCAGGAGCGCGGTGACCAGCGCGGCTGAACGGCCCATCGCCACCGCGACCACGGTCTCTGGTCCCGCACCGCACCCTGTCAGAACCCTGGCGAGCCGGTTCGCACGGGCATTCAGCTCGCGGTAACTCAGCCTGGCCCCGCCGCAGGACACCGCGATCGCGTCGGGGGTCCTGGCCGCCTGGGCCTGGAACAACTCGGGCAACGTCGCGTCAGGCACCGCCGCCCTGGTGTCATTCCAGCCCTCGAGAACCTGCGCCCGCTGCCCTGCGTCCAGCACCCCCACC
>DATJLT010000150.1:0-20028 GCA_035509195.1 Streptosporangiaceae bacterium
TGACGATCGCCTCGTAGACCTTGACCCTTCCGAGAATGTCGTCGGACTTGATCGTGAGAAGCTCCTGCAGCGCGTACGCGGCCCCGTAGGCCTCGAGCGCCCAGACCTCCATCTCACCGAAGCGCTGCCCGCCGAACTGCGCCTTACCGCCCAGCGGCTGCTGGGTGATCATCGAGTACGGCCCGGTCGACCGAGCGTGGATCTTGTCGTCGACCAAGTGCAGCAGTGTGAGTATGTAGAGGTAACCGACTGAGATCGGGTCCTTGAACGGCTCGCCGGTACGGCCGTCGAACAGCCTGGCCTTGCCGCTGGCCCCGATCATCTGCTGGCCGTCCCTGTTCGGCAGCGTGCTGGCGAGCAGGCCGGTGATCTCCTCCTCGTGCGCGCCGTCGAAGACCGGCGTGGCCACCCTGGTACCCGGCGTGGACGAGTCAGCGCCGATACCGCGCAGCCGCTCCTTCCAGGCGTCGCCGTCGCCGTCGACCTGCCAGCCGGTAGCCGCGACCCACCCGAGGTGAGTCTCGAGCACCTGCCCGACGTTCATGCGGCTCGGCACGCCAAGCGGGTTGAGCACGATGTCGACCGGGGTGCCGTCCTCAAGGAACGGCATGTCCTCGACCGGCAGGATCTTGGCGATGACGCCCTTGTTCCCGTGACGCCCGGCGAGCTTGTCACCATCGGTGATCTTGCGCTTGGCCGCCACGTAGACGCGGACTAGCTCGTTCACGCCAGGCGGAAGCTCGTCGCCCTCTTCGCGCGAGAAGACCCTGACCCCGATGACGCGGCCAGATTCACCATGCGGGACCTTGAGGCTGGTGTCCCGGACTTCACGCGCCTTTTCGCCAAATATCGCGCGCAGCAGTCGTTCCTCAGGGGTGAGCTCCGTCTCGCCCTTGGGCGTGACCTTCCCGACCAGGATGTCGCCGGTAACGACCTCCGCACCGATCCTGATGATGCCCCGGTCGTCGAGGTCGGCGAGGACTTCCTCGGAAACGTTCGGTATGTCCCTGGTGATCTCCTCAGGACCCAGCTTGGTGTCACGCGCGTCGACTTCGTGCTCCTCAATGTGGATTGACGAAAGCACGTCGTCCTGCACGAGACGCTGGGACAAGATGATCGCGTCCTCGTAGTTGTGCCCCTCCCAGGACATGAAGGCGACAAGCAGGTTCTTGCCTAGCGCCATCTCGCCCTTGTCGGTGCACGGTCCGTCGGCGATGACCTGGCCGACCTCGACCCGCTGCCCGCCGGTGACGACGGGCTTCTGGTTGAAGCAGGTCCCCTGGTTCGACCGCTGGAACTTGGCGACCAGGTACGTGCGGTGCACGCCGTCGTCTTGCATGATCGTGATCTCGTCGGCGCTGACCTCTTCGACCACGCCCGCCTTCTCAGCCACGATCACGTCGCCAGCGTCGGTCGCGGCTCGGTACTCCATGCCAGTACCGACAAGCGGCGCCTCGCTTCGAAGCAGCGGTACCGACTGGCGCTGCATGTTGGAGCCCATCAGCGCGCGGTTGGCGTCGTCGTGCTCGAGGAACGGGATCATCGCCGTAGCGACCGACACCATCTGGCGCGCGGACACGTCGATGTAGTCGACCTCGTCAGGCTTGATGAAGTCGACCTCGCCGCCCTTGCGCCTGACGAGGACGCGCGCGCCGCTGAAGCTGCCATCGGGCTCGATGGGCTCGTTGGCCTGGGCGATGACGTGACGGTCTTCCTCGTCCGCGGTCAGGTAGTCGACCTGGTCAGTGACCTTGCCCGCCTTGACCTTGCGGTAAGGGGTCTCTACGAAGCCGAAAGCGTTAACACGGCCGTAAGACGACAGCGAGCCAATCAGGCCGATGTTCGGGCCTTCTGGCGTCTCGATCGGGCACATCCGGCCGTAGTGGCTGGGGTGCACGTCACGGACCTCGAACCCGGCCCGCTCGCGGGACAGGCCGCCTGGGCCAAGTGCCGACAGGCGCCGCTTGTGCGTCAGGCCGGCCAGCGGGTTGGTCTGGTCCATGAACTGGGAGAGCTGGCTTGTGCCGAAGAACTCCTTGATGGAGGCCACGACAGGCCGGATGTTGATCAGGGTCTGCGGCGTGATCGCCTCGACGTCCTGCGTCGTCATCCGCTCCCTGACCACGCGCTCCATCCTGGCCAGGCCGAGCCTGACCTGGTTCTGGATGAGCTCGCCGACCGTCCGCAGCCTGCGGTTGCCGAAATGGTCGATGTCGTCAGTCTCGATCGGGATGACCGACTCGCCGACCTTCATCTGGTCCTCGCCGACGTGCAGCTTGACCAGGTACTCGATGGTGGCGACGATGTCTTCCTCGGTCAGCGTGCCAGAAGTGATCGGCAGGGAAAGGCCGAGCTTCTTGTTGACCTTGTACCGGCCGACCTTTGCCAGGTCGTAGCGCTTGGCATTGAAGTAGAGGTTCTCGAGCAGCGCCTGAGCGGACTCCCGTGTCGGGGGCTCGCCAGGACGGAGCTTGCGGTAGATGTCGAGCAGTGCGTCGTCCTGCCCCGTGGTGTGGTCCTTCTCCAGCGTGGCCCGCATCGACTCGTACCCGCCGAACCGCTCGAGGATCTTGGCCTCGTCCCAGCCAAGTGCCTTGAGCAGGACGGTGACGCTCTGCTTGCGCTTGCGGTCGATCCTGACCCCGACGCTGTCCCGCTTGTCGATCTCGAACTCAAGCCAGGCGCCACGTGAAGGTATGACCTTGCAGCTATAGATGTCCTTGTCAGAGGCCTTGTCCACCTGACGGTCGAAGTAGACGCCTGGCGAGCGGACCAACTGGCTGACGACGACACGTTCTGTGCCGTTGATGATGAAGGTGCCCTTGGGCGACATCAGCGGGAAGTCACCCATGAACACGGTCTGGCTCTTGATCTCACCGGTTGAGTTGTTGATGAACTCGGCCGTGACGAACATCGGCGCAGAGTAGGTCATGTCCTTCTCTTTGCATTCGTCCGCCGAGTACTTGGCCGGCTCGAAGCGATGATCACGGAACGACAGCGACATCGTTCCCGTGAAGTCCTCGATGGGACTGATTTCCTCGAAGATCTCTTCGAGGCCTGACTGCTCTGGCAGGTCCTTGTGGCCGAGCTTGCGCTCGGCTTCGACCCTTTCGCGCCACTTCTCGTTGCCGAGCAGCCAGTCGAACGACTCGGTCTGCAGGGCGAGCAGGCTGGGAACCTCAAGCGGTTCCTTGATGCGGGCGAACGAAATGCGATGTGGACCAGGAGCGATAGCTGAGGCGCTGCGCGAGGCTGCCAACAGGGGTCCTTCCGAGCTCGTGGCTGAACGGTCACCGCGCGCACGCAAAACGCCCTGCGACTTCGCCTCTCCCAGAGGAAGAGTGTCAACACAGTGGGTTACGATGATGCCGAGGACATGTGGGTGCAGCGCAAATTGGCAGTGTAGTCGAAGGACACACCACCGGTCAAGTCTAACGCACCCTAATTCTCACGGTTGAAGGCAGCATCGCTCCTGAACGGCAAAACGTCAAGAGCAGTCGGCCCTGTGTTGCCCTCTGAATCAACGTGACGAAGCTCACAGTTAGCGCGGTGTTTGACCGGTACAACAGTTGGGGATGAGTAGTTGTTCCCATCAGCGGCTAACTACTGTCAGTCACCCGCAGATACGCTCCTGGCGTCAGCCGGCCGGGCGGCCCGCTGACGCCAGGAAGTTACGTTCGGTAGCGCGAAACTACTTGACCGTGACGGTCGCGCCCACGCCTTCGAGCACGGCCTTGGCCTTCTCCGCGGTCTCCTTGTTGACCTTCTCGAGAATCCGTGAAGGCGCGGCATCGACGATGTCCTTGGCCTCCTTCAGACCGAGACCGGTGAGCGGCCGGACTTCCTTGATGACCTGGATCTTCTTGTCACCCGCCGCCTCGAGGATGACGTCAAATTCGTCCTGCTCCTCGACCTCTTCTGCCGCGGCGCCGCCGCCACCTTGAGCGGCCACGCCGGCCACGGCTACGGGGGCCGCGGCCTTAACGTCAAAGGTCTCCTCGAACTGCTTCACGAAGTCAGACAGCTCGATGAGCGTCATCTCCTTGAAGGCGTCGAGCAGGTCTGCTGAGCTGAGCTTAGCCATGGTGGTAATTCCTCCGATTTTTGTAACTAACGGGCTCAGCCCGCGTCTTCTGCTGGTGCCGCATCGGCCGCCGCCGAAGCGACTGCTCCGCCTTCAGCGGACTTCTTCTCTTCGAGAGCCGCCATCAGGCGAGCCATCTGGCTCGGCAGCGCGGCGAACGTGGCCGCCGCGCCGGACATGGTGGCCTTCATCGCACCGGCCAGCTTGGCCAGCAGCACGTCGCGCGACTCGAGATCGGCGAGCTTGGTGATCTCGTCAGGCGTCATCATCTTGCCATCGAGAACCCCGCCCTTGATCACGAGCAGCGGGTTGGCCTTCGAGAAGTCCCGAAGCCCCTTCGCGGCCTGCACCACATCGCCGTCAACGAAGGCGATCGCCGACGGGCCAGCGAGCAACCGCGTGAACTCACCTGAGAGCCCCGCGTCCTTGGCGGCGATCTTGGTGAGCGTGTTCTTCACCACGGAGAACGAAGCGTCCGAGCCTAGGGCCTGACGCAGTTCCCTGACCTGGGCGACGGTGAGTCCGCGGTACTCGGTGAGCACAGCTCCAGAAGATTTCGAGAAGCGCTCGGTCAACTCGGCGACCGTCGCCTCCTTCACTGCCCTCGCCATGGGCCTCCCTCCTGCGTATACCGAAAGTCAAGGTCGACCGGCGGCACGAGATCAGCCAGGAAATGACGAACGCCCCGAGCGCAGGGAGCACCGGGGCGAGCCACGAGCACGCGTAACCGCGTACCAGCGGGACAGCTCAGTTCACCTGCGCGGGCCGCCCGGACAACTCCGGGCCTTCGGCCATCTCACGCGAACGCGAGACAGCAGCCGACGGTCTTTGGCGCCAGTCAGCATACGCGCCAGGCGGCAAAACACCAAATCAAAGGCGAGACCCAGGCGGCGCGCTCAGGTTCCGGCCGCCCGGCCCGCCTGATCGCAGGCGGCACGTTCCGGGCATTCCGCCAAGCCCTACAGCATCGCTGGCTCGTTGTTGTCGTTAGCGGGCCGGGGTCAGGGACATCGGTGGCGACCTAATGTTGTTCCGACAACATCGCGGAGCCATCGATGCCGTACGCGCCGGACCAGGCAACGACATCGGTGGCTCCCCGATGCTGTTACGGGGCGCCGACCGCTGACCGCAAGCACGAACCGGCTAGGCGGCGGCGCCTTCCAGGTCGTCTGTCAGCCCGCGCGTGAGCGACGGGTCGACGGGGACACCAGGGCCCATCGTGGTGGAGAAGGTAATTTTCCTCAGGTAGCGGCCCTTGGCGGCGGCCGGCTTGAGCCTGACGACCTCATCGATCGCGGCGGCGTAGTTCTCGACCAGCGAACGGTTATCGAACGAGGCCTTGCCGATGATGAAGTGCAGGCTGCCATGACGGTCAACGCGGAACTCGATCTTGCCGCCCTTGATGTCTGACACGGCCTTGGCCACGTCAGCGGTCACCGTGCCGGTCTTCGGATTCGGCATCAGGCCACGCGGGCCGAGCACGCGGCCGAGCCGGCCGACCTTGCCCATCAGGTCAGGGGTCGCCACGACGGCGTCGAAGTCGAGGAAGCCGCCCTGCACCCGCTCGATCAGCTCGTCAGAACCGACGATATCGGCGCCTGCCGCGCGGGCATCCTCGGCGCGCTCGCCCGCGGCGAACACCAGGACCCTCGCGGTCTTGCCTGTGCCGTGCGGCAGGTTCACCGTGCCGCGGACCATCTGATCCGCCTTGCGCGGGTCAACCCCAAGCCTGATGGCGACCTCGACGGTCGAGTCGAACTTGGTCGTTGACGTCTTCTTCGCCAGGTCAGCGGCCTGGGCCGGGGTGTAGAGCTTGGCCTGGTCGACCAGCTCGTCGGCCTTGCGGTAGGCCTTACTGCGCTTCATAGAGATCTCCGTGAGATGAACGTGGTCAAACGGGCCAGCGCCTGGCCCCGCCACTGAGAAACAAACTGGATAAAACGAACCGATCAGCCGTCGACGGTAATCCCCATCGACCGGGCAGTACCGGCGATGATCTTTTCTGCCGCCTCGATGCTGGTCGCGTTCAGGTCGGGCATCTTGGTCTGCGCGATCTCCCTGACCTGGGCCATCGTCATCTTGCCCGCCTTGGTCTTGTGCGGCTCAGCACTGCCCTTCTGAACGCCGGCCGCCTTCTTGATCAGCTCGGCCGCTGGCGGGGTCTTCGTAACGAACGTGAACGTACGGTCTTCGTAGATCGTGATCTCGACCGGGATGATGTTGCCGCGCTGGCTGTCGGTCGCCGCGTTGTACTGCCTGACGAAGTCCATGATGTTGACGCCGTGCGGGCCGAGCGCCGTGCCGACAGGCGGCGCCGGCGTCGCGGCGCCAGCGTTGAGCTGTACCCGCACGATCGCGGCGACCTTCTTCTTCCTCGGAGCCATTTCCTGTTCTTTCTCTTGCTTGCCCTGCCGGGCGTTAGATCTTGCTGACCTGGTCGAACGACAGCTCGACTGGCGTCTCCCTGCCGAAGATCGACACGAGGACCTTAAGTTTCTGCGTGTCAGGGTTGATCTCGCTCACCGTAGCCGGGAGCGTGGCGAACGGCCCGTCCATTACGGTAACCGACTGGTTGACCTCGAAGTCCACCGCCGCGGCCCTGACCGCCTCGGCCTTCTTCGCGGCCTTCTCCTCGGGAACCGGGGCGAGCAGCGAGGTCACCTCGTCGAGGCTCAGCGGCGAGGGCCGGCTCGACAAGCCAACGAAACCGGTCACGCCAGGCGTATTACGCACGGCCGCCCAGGACTCGTCGGTCAGGTCCATGCGGACCAGGATGTAGCCGGGCAGCACCTTCTCCTGCACCTGCTGGCGCTTGCCGCCCTTGACCTCGATGACCTCGTGCGTGGGCACCTCGATCTGGAAGATGTAGTCCTCCATGTTGAGCGACTGGGTACGGCTCTCCAGGTTGGCCCTGACCCGGTTCTCATAACCCGCGTAGGAATGCACCACGTACCAGTCGCCGGGCAGCCGGCGCAACTCCGCCTTGAACGCCGCCACCGGATCGTCCTCGTCGGCGTCCGCGTCTGCTGACCCGGCCGCGGCATCGTCCGACGCGAGTTCCGGCTCGTCAAACGACTCGGCCAGGACATCTTCGGCCGGCTGGCTGCCGCCTTCGTATTCGGACTCGGACACGATTGCTCTTTCTCTCTCACTCATCCTCGCGGGCGATCCGCATAGGTTGGCGGGCGCAAACGCCTCGCCTGACCACCAACGGTGATCATGCTGCCACGCCCAGCTAACTAGCGCTAATTCGCCGTTCGCGGTCAGCCGAAGATCTTGAACACCAGGTTGGTCAGCCCGGTGTCGAGGCTCGTCACGATGCCCACCATGACCAGGATGAAGATGACCGCGACCGTGGTGTAAGTGACCAGTTCCTTGCGGGTCGGCCAGATCACCTTGCGCAGTTCGGACCTGACCTCGCGCACAAAGACGACAGGAGTCGTCCGCTCCGGGTTAGCCAGGCTCCCGCCAGCGTTAGCCGACTTCTTCGCCGTCGGCTTGCCGGTATCCGGCTTACCGGTCCCCGGACCACGTACCTGAGTCGCCATGTCCTCACCTGTAGCGCTATCGGCCGGCTGACGCCGGTGCAGCCCGCGGATCACGGGCCGACTCGCAGGGCAGGAGGGACTCGAACCCCCAACCGCCGGTTTTGGAGACCGGAACTCTAGCCAATTGAGCTACTGCCCTACTAAAACTGCGGTACCAGTGGTCTCACAGGCACGCTCGCGCAACCTGACGGAGTACCACCAGATCTGCAAGTGTACGTGGCCGACGGTACCTAAGTCGAACCCGCGAGAAAGAATCTCGCGGCGACCAGCACCGCACCAGCGCCACACCAGTCCCAGCAGGATGCGAAGATTGCAACATGGGATCGCAAAGCCACCGGCTCTCAGCGCGGATATCCGCCATACCAGAATCACCGACTCTAGCCGTCGACGCCAAGGCCAAGGCCCTCAAGGCCGAGGGCCACCCGGTGATCGTGTTCGGCGCGGGCGAGCCTGACTTCCCGACTCCTGGCTACATCGTCGAGGCCGCGCAGCGCGCCGCCGCCGAGCCGAGGTTCCACAAGTACACCCCTGCCGCAGGCCTGCCTGAGCTCAGGGCCGCCGTCGCCGCCAAGACCAAGCGCGACTCGGGGTTCGAGGTCACGCCGAGCCAGGTGCTGATCACCAACGGAGGCAAGCAGGCCGTCTTCCAGGCCTTCGCCTCCCTGCTCGACCCTGGCGACGAAGTGATCGTGCCCGCTCCTTACTGGACCACCTACCCTGAGGCGATCACGCTCGCCGGCGGCGTGATGGTGCCGGTGCTGGCCGATGAAACCACCGGCTACCTGGTCAGCATCGACCAGCTCGAGGACGCGCTTACCGAACGCACCAAGGTTCTGCTCTTCGTTTCGCCATCAAACCCGACAGGCGCGGTGTACCCGCCTGAACTCGTCGCCGAGATCGGCAAGTGGGCGGCCGACAAGGGGATCTGGGTTGTGACCGACGAGATCTACGAGCACCTGGTCTACGGCACGGCCAAGTTCAGCTCGATCCCCGTGATCGTCCCCGAGACGGCAGACCGTTGCGTGGTGCTTAATGGCTGCGCGAAAACTTACGCGATGACCGGGTGGCGGGTCGGCTGGATGATCGGGCCGCTCGACGTGATCTCGGCCGCCGCGAACTTCCAGTCGCACGTGACCTCTAACGTGTGCAACGTGGCCCAGGCCGCCGCGCTCGCCGCGGTGTCCGGCGACCTGTCGGCCGTTGCCATCATGCGCAATGCGTTCGACCGGCGCAGGCAGCGCATGACCGCGATGCTGAACGAGATCCCCGGCGTGATCTGCCCGCTGCCAGAAGGCGCCTTCTACTGCTACCCGAGCGTCCGCGGCCTGCTTGGCAAGGAGATCGCCGGCCGCAAGGTGGAGACCTCCGCCGCGCTCGCCGGATTGCTGCTCGATGAGGCCGAGGTCGCCGTCGTACCTGGTGAGGCATTCGGTACGCCAGGCTACTTCAGGCTGTCATCGGCCCTCGCAGACGCCGACCTCGAAGAAGGCCTGACCAGGATGCAGAAGCTGCTGGGCACCGCCCGCTGAATGCCCAGGCGGCTCGACCGGCTACCCAAGGCACACCTGCACCTGCACTTCACCGGCTCGATGCGGCGCGAGACGCTGATCGAGCTTGCCGCCGCCCATCAGATCAGGCTGCCCGATGCGTTCGGTGCCGACTGGCCGCCCCGGCTGCGCGGCACTGACGAACGTGGCTGGTTCAGGTTCCAGCGCCTGTACGACAGCGCGCGGGCGGTGCTGCGGACAGAGGCCGACGTACGCAGGCTGGTCATGGAGATGGCCGAGGACGAGCGTGCGGAGGGTTCAGGCTGGCTGGAGTTCCAGGTCGATCCTTCTGGCTATGCCGGCCGGTTCGGCGGGCTGACCGCGTTCACCGAGCTGGTGCTAGATGCCGCCGCACGGGCCGCACTGACGACCGGCGTGGGCCTGGGCGTAGTCGTCGCGGCGAACCGGACGAAGCACCCGCTGGAAGCCAGGACGGCGGCAAGGCTGGCGGCCGCCTATGCGGGACGCGGAGTGACCGGCTTCGGCCTGTCCAACGACGAGCGCCGCGGCGTGACCTCCGAGTTCGCCCCCGCCTTTCGTATCGCGACCCGAGCCGGGCTGATGCCGGTCCCGCACGGCGGCGAGCTTGAAGGCCCGGCCAGCGTCCTTGCCTGCCTTGACGAACTCGGCGCCGTCCGCATCGGCCATGGCGTGGCCGCCGCCGCAGAACCCTCTCTGCTCACGCGGCTGGCTGAGCGGCAGGTGACGCTCGAGGTTTGCCCTGCGTCCAACGTGGCGCTCGGCGTGGCCGCCTCACCGGGCGAGGTGCCGCTGCTCACGCTGCTCGGTGCCGGGATCCCCGTCGCGCTCGGCGCCGATGACCCGCTGCTGTTCGGCGCGAGGCTGACCGCGCAGTATGAGGCGGCAAGGGCCGTGCACGGGCTGCCAGATGAATGGCTGGCCGAACTGGCCAGGATGTCGGTGCGCGGGTCCGCCGCCCCTGACGATGTCAAGGCCGGCCTGCTCACGGGCATCGAAGCCTGGCTCGCCGCCCCGGACCCCGCGCCGCTGAGGGTCTCTGGCCGCCCGTGAATCAGGGGATTGAGGGTGTGCTTCACCCTCAATCCCCTGATCCATGGGATCGGCTCCCTGGCCCGGCTGCTGGATCGGCTCCGGCCTAGAGGCTGACGCCGACCAGGGTCGGCTCGCTGGTGAGTTCCACGCCGAACGCTTCCCGCACGCCAGCCACAATCTGTCTCGCGAGCCCGATCACGTCCGCAGTCGTCGCGCCGCCGGCGTTGGTGAGCGCGAGCGTGTGCTTGGTCGAGATCCGTGCCCCGGCAGGACCACGGAACCCCTTGCCGAACCCCGCGTGCTCGATCAGCCAGGCCGCGGGCACCTTGACCTGCCCGTCCCTGGCGGGGTATGTGGGCACGGCGCCCTTTGCGCGGCGCTCAAGCTCCGCGAACTGCAACGACGAAATCACCGGATTGGTGAAAAATGACCCGGCGCTAGCGGTATCAGGGTCTTCGGCGTCAAGCACCATGCCCTTGCTACGGCGCAGCGCGAGCACGGCGTCCCTGACATCAGGCAGCGGCGACCGCTCCCCCACGCTGACGCCAAGCTTCCCCGCCAGTTCTGGGTACTTGACCGGCATCGACATGGGATCGCTGGCCAGCGCGAACGTCACCTCAAGCACGACGTACCTGTCGGGAGCGGCCTTGAACAGGCTGGCGCGGTACCCGAACTCGCACTCCGCAGGACTCAGCGTCCGCTCAGTACGCGCGGCCCGGTCAAAGACCCGCACCGAGTCGATCGTCGCGGCCACTTCCTGGCCGTAGGCGCCCACGTTCTGTATCGGCGTCGCTCCGGCCATTCCCGGAATGCCGGCCAGGCACTCGATCCCCGCCAGTTTCTCCGTGACGGCCCAGTCGACAAGCGCCGCCCAGTTCTCACCGGCAGCGACCGTGACCGCTGCCCCTCGGGCGGTGCCTGAGACCGAAATTCCCGCGCTCGCCACCCGGACGACCAAGCCGGGAAAGCCCTCATCAGCGACAAGCAAATTACTTCCGCCGCCAAGAATCAGCACAGGCTCCCCGGCCGCATCGGCCTGCGCCACGGCGCTGGTCAGTTCTTCGGCCGTCCGGGCGACGGTGAACCTGCCCGCAGGGCCGCCGAGGCGGAAGGTCGTGTACGCGGAAAGCCGTTCGGTCAGCACTCGCACCAGGTGAGCCTAAGCGATCAGCGGCAGAGGCCCAGGCACGGACACGACCTCGCTCAGGGCAGCCTGACGACCGCACGCGCCCTGGTGAGTACCTTGGCCTCGCCCGACCTCGCCGTCAGTGCCAGCGCAACCAGGTTGCCATCGAGCTTTTCCTCGACCTTTCCTGTCACGCTGATCGTCCCGCCGATGTCGTCATCGGGCACGACAACGGGAGCTGAGAACCTGACGCCGAACTCGACGACCGTGGCCGCCGGTCCTGCCCAGTCCGTGACATAGCGCCCTGCCTGCGCCATCGTGAACATGCCGTGCGCGATCACGTCGGGGAGCCCGACCGCCTTCGCGATCCGCTCGTTCCAGTGGATCACGTTGAAGTCGCCCGAGGCACCGCAGTACTTCACCAGGCTCAGCCTGGTCGCCGGGTAGTTCACGATAGGAAGCTCGGCGCCGGCTTCGACGTCCGCGTACTTGACCTGGTCGCTCATCCCGCGCCCCCGCGCTCTACGATCGTGGAATAGGCGGTAACCACGAGTTCGCCTTCGACCGTGCGGATCTCCGTCGTCGTGGTCAGCGTCGAGTTGCGCCCGACGTCCTTGATGTCAGAGATCGTCACCTCGGCGGTGACGACATCCCCGGCCAGAAGCGGCCTGGTGTAGACGAACCTCTGCTCACCATGGACGACCATCGCGTAGTTCACGTTCAGTCCTGGATCGGCCAGGGCCTGCGCGCTGCCCGCCATGCTCACCACGATCGGGAACGTCGGCGGCGCGATCACGTCGGCGAAGCCGGCCTCGCTAGCCGCGGCCCGGCTGCGGTACACCGGGTTGGGGTCGCCGATGGCATCGGCGAACTCCCTCAGCTTCTCCCTGCTGACCTCGTAAGGCTCGGTACGGGGAAACGTCTTGCCGACGTACTCGCGGTTGATCGCCATGCGAGTACTAGCGCGTCTCGCGGTGCGGCTGGTGCTTGCGGCAGTTCGGGCAGTACTTGCTTAGCTCGACGCGGTCCGGGTCATTACGCCGGTTTTTCCGCGTGATGTAGTTGCGATGCTTGCACTCCTGGCAGGCAAGGGTGATCTTGGGCCTGATGTCGGTCGCGGCCACGTGGAGTGCCTTCCTCTCAAGGGAGATATGTCATAGGACTCTAAGCTAGGAGCCAGTGTCCTGAACAGCCCGCCCTGCGGGTCTGTTCCTTACTCCCCGCCTGCGGGCGGGTGAGTTCGTAGCGGAGGCCGGACTTGAACCGGCGACACAGCGATTATGAGCCGCTTGCTCTGCCTGACTGAGCTACTCCGCCGCGCGAGGCGAACCTAGCTTACAGGTATTTGCGCGACTCGGGTGCGCAGCCGGGCGCGGCAGGTGTTCGATAGTCGCTGAAACTGACCCCAATCCGTTCTGGCCAGCCAACCGAATAGGTGTCATGGACGCGCGTCAGATGCGGCCGACCGGGACGGGTCCTGGTCTTACGGAGGGGAAAGACCGGGACCTGGACGGCCTGCTTGTCCTGGTCGCCCGTGGCGACGAGAGCGCGTTCTCGCGTGTCTACGATCAGCTCGCCGGCCCTGTATACGGCCTGATCCGCCGCGTCGTGAGGGATCCGGCGCAGTCAGAAGAGGTCGCGCAGGAAGTGCTGCTCGAAGTGTGGCGCGCGGCTTCGAGGTTTGACCCAGCTAAGGGCAGCGCCGCGACCTGGGTGATGACGATCGCCCATCGCCGTGCGGTTGACCGGGTGCGCTCGGCCGCGGCCGCGGCCGAGCGTGAGCAGCGGATCGCCATGCCGGTCACCGGCACAGACGATGTCGCGGCTGCCGTCGAGGCAAGCCTCGAGCAGGAGCGGGTTCGCCGCTGCCTCGAAGGTCTCACCGAACTGCAGCGCGAGTCGATCACGCTGGCCTATTACGGCGGGTACTCCTACCGTGAGGTCGCCGGACTGCTGAAGAGCACGCTCGGCACGATCAAGACAAGAATCCGCGACGGCCTGATCAGGATGCGAGACTGCATGGGGGTGAGCTCATGAAGCTCCTCCGAGCCGACGTGCACTCGCTGACCGGTGCCTACGCCGTCGACGCGATCGATGACGAGGCGGAGAACGACAGGTTCGAAAGGCACCTGCGGCGCTGCCAGCAGTGCACTGGCGAGGTACGCGGCTTCGCAGAAACGGCGACCAGGATGGCCTTCGCCGCTGCGGAACCGCCGCCCCCTGCGATGCGCGAGCACGTGCTGGCCGCCATTTCCCAGGTCAGGCAGCTTCCACCGGTCACCGAGCACGGTCGCCCACCCGTGCGTGCCTTCTGGCAGGGCCGCCTGCCGATGCTTTCCTACGCGTTCGCGGCGGCGTGTGCCGCCGTCGCCGTCGTGCTGCTGATCGCGCTGATCGGAACCAGGCACCAACTGGACCGGGCACAACAGAGGGACGCGGCGCTGGCCGCCGTGCTCGCGGCACCAGACTCACGGGCCTCGACCCGGACCACCTCGGCAGGCGGGCACGTCACGCTGGTCTACTCGCTAAGTGAGCACGCGGTCATCTTCGCCTCGAACGGCCTGCCCGCGCCGCCCTCAGGCAAGGTCTACGAACTCTGGCTGATCGGCCCGCCGCGCGTACGGCCAGCCGGCCTGCTCGGCTCGGGCGCGCCCGGCCGCTCTGGCCCCGTCCTGGCCCGCGGCGCCGTCCACGGCGACGACTTCGGCATCACGATCGAGCCCGCAGGCGGCACCAGCAAGCCAACAACGAACCCCCTGGTAGTCATCCCCCTGCGCACGTAACCCGCGGTAAAGCCCGGAGCAACTCAGCGCGCAATCCTCGCGTCACCTGAGCCCGCCCGGCAACAGCATCAACGGCAACAGCATCAAGTAGCCATCGATGCCGTAACCCGGCCTGCGGCGAACAGCATCGGTGGCTCCGCGACGTTGCGGGAACCGCATCAGGTAGCCACCGATGTCCCTGGCCCCGGTCCGCGAACGACAACAACGAGCCAGCGATGCTGCTAGGCCGGCCCGTCAGCTCAGGAGATCTTGGTCTTCGACCAATCCGGTTGGCTGTCAGCGCCGAACTCACCGCGCCAGAAACAGGTGGCCATAGCTTTTCGAAAGGATTGTCATGCCCGATCTTGACGACTCAGCCGCGACCGCGGGCAACAGCCCATCCCGTCGCTCGGTTTTGAAAGGCGCCGCCGGAGTGGGTGCCGCCGGCCTGGCAGCGACCACGCTGGCAGGAATGGTAACGCCGACGGCATCCGCGGCCGCGGACGGTCAGCCGAAGCACGAGGCGAGGGAAGCAACCAGCAGCGAGGCGATCGTCGTGCACGTACGCAACGCCGCGACCGGCGAGCTTGCCATTTACCGCGGCGAAGGCGAAACCGAGATCCACGACCGCGCGCTTGCCGCCCGCATCGTCCGCGCAGCCCGGTGACTTCCCGACCAACAGACGAAAGAGGCAGCCACTAATGTCATCGCATCGCGAGGCACCGGAGATCTCCAAGGACCCGGTAGCCGATAGCACCGACCTTTATGCGTTCGTCAGTCCCGACAAACCGGACACCGTCACCTTGATCGCCAACTACATCCCGCTACAGAGTCCGGCCGGAGGCCCGAACTTCTACGAGTTCGGTGACGACGTCAAGTACAACATCCACATCGACACCAAGGGTCACGGCGAAGCCAACATCACCTACGAGTTCCGCTTCACCACGACGCTCGCCGACCAGGACACCTTCCTTTACAACACCGGCCCGATCACGTCGCTGAGCAGCGCGAACTGGAACCGCAAGCAGCACTACGAGATCATCCGCTGGGACCTGCGCGGCAAGAACGTCGTCAGAACCCTCGTCGGCAGGAACCTTCACTGCCCGCCGTGCAACATCGGCCCGCTGTCAACGCCGGACTACGCGAGCAAGCTGGCCGCCCCGGCGGTGCACTCGCTCAGCGACGGCAGCAAGGTGTTCGCCGGCCAGCGCGCCGAGGGATTCTACGTGGACCTCGGTTCGATCTTCGACCTCGGCAACCTGCGCCCGTTCCAGAACCTCAACGTCTTCGGCAAGGCCGACGGCCTGAGCTCGGCCGCCGGCGTCAACGCCACCAAGCTGCTTAACGTCCACTCGATCGCCATGCAGATACCGATCTCCCAGATCACGGAGAAAGGCCGTCCGGTCATCGGCGTGTGGACGTCGGCGAGCAGGCAGCGGGTCCGCATCGCCGACTCACCTGGCAAGCACATCTTCAGCGGTCCGTTCCAGCAGGTGTCGCGGCTTGGCATGCCGCTGGTCAACGAGGTCCTTATCCCGCTGGGCAGCAAGGACTACTGGAACGGCCAGGCGCCGGTCGCCGACAAGCAGTTCGCCAAGCACGTCGCTAATCCCGAACTGGCCGGCCTGCTGCCCGTCCTTTACCCTGGCGTCTTCCCGAAGCTGGCCTCGCTGGTCGCGTCGAAGAAGCCGCGGATTGACCTGGAAGCCATCCTGCTGACCGGCATCCCGTCAGGAATCGTTCCGCACTTCACAAACTTCACTGGCTCAATTCAGGCCGACATGCTGCGGCTCAATACCTCGATACCGCCATCGAACAGCCCGAACATTCTCGGCCTCATCGGCGGCGACCCGGCCGGCTTCCCCAACGGCCGCCGCGTGTTCGACGACGTGGTCTCTGTCGAGCTGCGCGCGATCGCCGGCGCGACCTACCCGCTCATTGACTCGAGTTACACGCCGGACGCCGCAGCCGGGGAGCTGTCCGACGGTCTGACGCCTGCCAGCCTCGGCATGCCGTACCTTGACAAGTTCCCCTACCTCGGCGTGCCGTTCGACGGCTACGACGATCCGTCCTCGTGAGCATGCCCATGCACGAACACACCGCAGGTCCCTCGTACGGAGGCACCGTCGTGCTCGAGCTCGGCCCTGGCATCGGGGCACTGCTCCTGCATACGCCGCCCGACCTCGACGGCGCGGAAATTGAGATAAGCCAGGCAGGGAAAGAAGGCGTCAGCCGGACCCACTCCCAGGTCAGGCCGAGGCACACGGCGAGCGGCACCAAGTACGCCGCCGTCTATCCCGGCCTCGCGGAAGGGCAGTACACCATCTGGCGCGACAAGCACACTAAGGCACTCGACATCGCCGTCGCGGGCGGCTCGGTCGCCATCGCGTGGTGGCCAGGCGATTAAGCGGGACGCAGCGGGGCCCTTACTGTCGCAAAACCGACTGCGAAGGGCCCCGCTGTCAGCACTCCACCACGTTGAGGGCTAGGCCGCCTCGGGCGGTTTCCTTGTATTTGTCCTTCATGTCCGCGCCGGTCTCCCGCATGGTCTTGATGGCCTTGTCCAGGGAAACGTGGTGACTTCCGTCGCCCCTGACGGCCATCCTCGCCGCGGTGATCGCCTTCACAGAGGCGATCGCGTTGCGCTCGATACACGGGATCTGGACCAGACCGCCGACCGGGTCGCAGGTCAGGCCAAGGTTGTGCTCAACGCCAATCTCGGCCGCGTTCTCGACCTGCTCAGGGCTTCCGCCAAGCACCTCGGCCAGGCCAGCCGCCGCCATCGAGCAGGCCGAGCCGACCTCGCCCTGGCAGCCGACCTCGGCCCCTGAGATGCTGGCGTTTTCCTTGAACAGCACCCCGATGGCTGCCGCGGTGAGCAGGAACCTGATCACGCCGTCCTCGTCGGCACCTGGCACGAACCTCATGTAGTAGTGCAGCACCGCGGGGATGATGCCGGCCGCGCCGTTCGTCGGGGCGGTGACGACGCGGCCGCCGGCCGCGTTCTCCTCGTTGACGGCGAGGGCATACAGGGTCACCCACTCCATCGCGTACAAGGGGTCATGCGCGTCAGAGGACTGCTCCAGGTTTTCGTGTAGCTTGCGGGCGCGGCGGCGGACCTTGAGTCCCCCTGGCAGTACTCCTTCGGCCCCGACACCGGCCGCGACGCACTCTTGCATCACCGACCAGATCTTCAGCAAGCCCTCCCTGATTTCCGCTTCGCTGCGGCGCATGAGTTCGTTAGCCAGCATGACGCCACTGATCGGCAGGCCGGAAGCGTGAGCCTGGGCGACAAGCTCGGCACCGCTGTGGAACGGGTAAGGCACCACGGCGCTGTCAGGTACCAGCGAAGGGCTGCCCGCCTCGTCCTCGCCGAGCACGAAGCCGCCCCCGACCGAGTAGTACGTGTGCTTGCTCAGTTCAGCGCCGACGGCATCGGCCGCCTCGAAGACCATCGCATTGGGGTGGAAAGGCAGCCGCTTGCGGCGGTGCAGCACGATGTCGGCGTCCGGGTCGAAATCGATCTCATGAAGGCCCGCAAGCAGCAGCTTTCCTGACTCTCTTGCCGTATCGACGGCCGGCCTGGCGGCTGACGGGTCGACCGTGTCAGGTTGCTCGCCCATGAGGCCGAGCACGATCGCCGGCACGCTGCCGTGGCCGTGCCCGGTCGCGCCTAGCGAGCCGAACAGTTCGACGTGCACGCGGGCGACCTGGTTGAGTACCCCGTCGGCGGTCAGCGAACCGGCGAAGAGAGCCGCCGCGCGCATCGGTCCCACGGTGTGCGAACTTGACGGCCCGATTCCGATCTTGAAAAGATCGAACGCGCTGATAGCCATCGTGCCCGGTTGCGGCGTCATCGACGCACCTTCTCCCCATCCGGGTCGAATGGCGGGCGCAACGACACTGTCACGCCGCACACCTCGCCGCCGACGTTGACCTGATACCTGCCCGACTTGATGTATCCGGCAGTCACCTGGCCCCCGTCCGGCCGGCGCAAGTACGCCAATCCGACCGACGCGCCGATAGTAGCTCCCCACGCGGCCGACGTCACCAGGCCGGCTGCTGCCCCGTCGCGCAGCAGCAGTTCACCTCCCCACATCATCACGTCAGGGTCGTCGAGAACGAAGGAAACCAGCCGCCGGGACGGACCGGCGGCCCAGGCCGCCTCCACCGCGTCGCGGCCGAGGAACCCGATGTCCGTCTTCAGCTTGCAGGCGAACAGGAGGCCGGCCTCGACGGGGCCGTAGTCGGGCGTCAGCTCCCTGCCGAACGCCCGGTATGCCTTCTCGAGCCGGTGACGGCGGGGGTTTGCGAAGCCTAGGCGCTGGGGGTCGCAGAAGGCGCGCCGCTGATGCTGGTCGAGCGAACCGCGTACGCCCAGTCGGGAACGCCTCTCGAGTTCGCCCGCGACCTGTTCCGTGGCGACCGCACCCGCGTAGTCGTCTGGACCTCAGAACTAGCCGGAGAACTCTAACCCCGCCCGCCCCGACCACCGCCCGCCCCTGACCCCCGCCCGGTTCCACCCAGCCCCGGATCCCGCCAGCCAGGCCGTGGCGGCCTGGACCATCCCTGCGGGCACGGTCTTCCTCCCTCTAGCTGGGGCGAACCAGATTGCCAACGACATCAACGGGTCAACGATGCTGTTGGGCAGCAGAAATTGACAGCAACGATGGAACTCCGATGTTGTGGGCACATCATCAAAGTTCCATCGTTGTTGTTGGATTCGGTACGCCAACAGCATCAATGAGCCAACGATGTCGTTCGCGCTCCCGCGCTCGCCGGGGTCACTGTCAGAGCCCTGCGCTATAACGTTAGCAACCCTCTTGTCAGCGAACCAGAAAGGTAGTGACCTCATGGCGGGTACCATTCGCATCCGCGTACCAGGACAATGGGCCGACGGTTGGCTCTATAAAGAGCACTTAATCCTCTGGACGCCGGGCGGCGAAATGTACATTCTCCCGATGACCAAACTCGTTCAGTTCGTCCGCCAGCACGCGTCGGCCGAATTCGCGCTTGCCTGCGATTACGCGATCTTCAGGACTGACTGGAAGGGAAGCGAGCAGTTCAGGCGGCTCAGTACGGTGGCCGAGTTCACCAAGACGCTGCACTTTGGTTTCGGCGCGGTCGGGCCTTCGGCGATGATGACGGTCAAATGCGAACCGACTCCGGTGCCCGGTGACCCGGTACCAGGGTCCTTGCTTGACGCGAGCCTTTACGCCAACCGCGTCTATCTGGGGTCCACGGACGGTCTCTTCGAGACTCGCTTCGATCCTGACAAGCCGAAGTACTCTCATCCGCTGATCAGGCGGCTCGACTGCGAGATCAGCGCTCTCAGCACCAAGTACTCGGTCATCAATGCCTCGGCGGGCGAACTGGGTCTTCGGTTTGCGCCGGTGAGCTTCGACGATACGAACTGGTGGCGGCAGGACTGGTCGTTCGTGACCACGGCAGAATGCTCGTTCGACAATTCCTTCGCGTCTTTTCATGTCCTTAACTACACCGGCGAGCCCTTTCCCGCATTCCTTAAGGCGGAGACGAAACCGGGCCGCAGGCGAGGACGGGCGGAGTTTTCCGAATCGGAGGTTGTGGGCTATCGGCCGACCGTCGAGATCGGAGATCTCATTACTTCGTCCATCACCGGCGCGGAAAGAGCTGAAGCGCTAGGAAACGCTGGCAATCGGCTGCTGCTCCGCTGCCCTGATGTCCCGCGAGTGGTCAGTATTTCCGTTAACCGGGATGGCGATATCGCCGTCCGCGTCGACCGGCGTTATAGCAGTTCCGCCGGACAGGACGCCTTGTCATCCCCAGTGCTGAAGGCTCATGCCGTGGGAGCAGGATTCGTCCTTGAGACCGTAGGCGGAATGCGCCTCTTCACTCCCAGAGGAAGCTATCAGTTGTCCAGTGAACGGTCGGTTCGGGTGCGTACCTTCGTCAATGCCCGGCGCCA
>DATJLT010000151.1:0-10074 GCA_035509195.1 Streptosporangiaceae bacterium
CATGTCACCGCCGGCTGGCTGGCTCTCGTCACGATCGGGCAGCAACCTGGACAGCACAGGCCGCGTGGCCAGCGCGTCAAGCACGGCATCGCGGGGCATCGGCCCGGTCGTGGCATCCCTCAGCGCGTCGGCCAGCGGCAGGTAAGGAACCGCGCCGCCGATCTCCGCGCACCTGCCCGACAGCACGGTGAAACCACGGTCGCGCGCTCGCGCCGCCAGTTCGGATACCAGCCTGGTCTTGCCAACGCCCGCATCGCCGCTGATCAGAGTGACCACCGGCTGCGAGCCAGCGGCCGCGTCGAGCAACGCGAGCAACCGGCTGAGCTCGGCGTCCCGGCCAACCAGCCGCGCCACGGGAACCTGCAACACCACTCCAGTATCCCAGCAGACCAGGACACTCCGGTCACCCCGATTTCGGCCCAGCCCCCGCCGTGATCGGCCTCTTTGCTCAAGCTGGCAAAATGCCTGTTGTGCCGGTTACGCCTCGTTCTCCTCGCGGGCTGTTCCGCGGAATGCCGCGCGAAGTCGCGATCTTGAGTTCGGTCTCGTTCACGGTCGCGCTCGGGTACGGCATCGTGGCCCCGAGCATCCCGGCCTTCGCCCGCCAGTTCGGCGTAAGCACGACCGCCGCCGCCAGCGTCATCAGCGCGTTCGCGCTGATGCGAGTGATCGGAGCGTTGCCCGCTGGCCGGCTCGTTGACCGCGTCGGCGAACGGCGGGTCATGGCGACCGGGATCGCGATCGTCGCCGTGAGCAGTGTGCTAGCCGGGTTCTCTGAGTCGTTTGTGCAGCTCATCGTGTTGCGGGGGGTGGGCGGGCTCGGGTCGGCGATGTTCGGGGTAAGCGCGCAGACGTTGCTGCTCCGCACGGTGAAGGCCGACCAGCGGGGACGGGCAAGCGGCCTCTACTCCGGCGGATTCCTGCTCGGCAGCATCAGCGGTCCGGCGATCGGCGGACTGGTCGCGGCCTGGTCGCTGCGGGCGCCGTTCTTCATTTACGGAGTCATGCTGCTCGTTCCGACCGCGATCGCGTTCATAGTGCTGCGCGACCGGCCGGCGCCTGCGGAAGAGCTCAGCGACCAGCAGCTCGTGCTTGACCAGGTCGAACTGGCCGCCGACCGGGCGGGCGGCGGCCAAGTGGCGGCGCAGCCAGCCGGCCGGGGAGGCACCGTCGCCGAACTCGGCCGCGTTCTGCGCAGCCGGGTCTACCTGGCCGCCGCATCAGCCAACCTCGCTGACGGCTTCGCGGTACTCGGCGTGCGCAGCGCGATCGTGCCGCTCTTCGTGCACTATGTACTGCACAGGTCCCCGAGCTGGACAGGGATCGGGTTCGGCATCGTCGCCGCGCTGAACGGCGCGATGCTGCTCCCGGCCGGCTTCGCGGCCGACCGGATCGGGCGGCGGCCGGTGATCGTGGCCGGCTGCCTGGCGTCGGCGGCGGGGATGGTGATGCTGGCGTTCATACCCGGCCTGGGCGGTTTCCTGGCCGCGATGGCCACGCTCGGTATCGGCTCAGGGCTGCTCGACGTAGCTCCCTCCGCGATGATCGGCGACCTCCTCGGCAAGGCCGCGGGAACCGGCGGCCGCGAGAATGGCGGCGGCGCCGTGGTGGCCTCGTACCAGATGTCGGGCGACATCGGCGCGGTGACCGGGCCGGTCGCGGTCGGCTTCCTTGTCGACTCGATCTCGTACAACGCGGCGTTCCTGGTCGCGGCGGGTGTCCTGGGCATCGCCGCCTGCGCGGGACTCGCCGCTCCCGAGACCAGGAAACCAGCGACCCGAGACCGGGTACCCGAACGGCGACCTGCCGCCCGGCAAGCTTGAAAACCGGCACCCGCAGCCGGGCCAACAACATCAGGGAGCCATCGTTGCTGCTGGCGCAGGCGAGGCCAACGACATCGGTGGAATTTTGATGTCGTCCCCTGAGCATCGCGGAGCCACCGATGTCGTTGGGCACCGCGCGGCAACAGCATCAAGTAGGCATCGATGCTGTCACCGGGCTAGATCGTGAAGGCCAGGTTGGTCGCGAGTTGCCTGGCCAGGCTTACGTCGCCGCTTAGTTCAACCCGCTCGAGCGCGGCCTGCGGGTTCTCCCTTCCGCCTGCCAGCCGCAGGAACAGCGAAGAAGAGAGCGCGAAAGCGGCGGTCGGCTCGCCAGGAAACGACTCGACCACCTTGGCGCGCCCGTCGGTGACGACCCGAAGCTCGCGCGACACGGGGCCGGTCAGCCTGATCAGCACCGAACTGCCGTCTGGGGCGCGGCCACGCTTCCCGATGATGTAGCCGAGCGCGCCGACGACCTCGTCGACCGAGCGCTCGGCTGCTGGACCGCTCTCGTTGCCTGGAAGTCCGAGCGCGGCCCTGATGTCCTGCTCATGCATCCAGCAGTCGAAGATCCTGATTTCCATGAACCGCCGGTAGGTACTTGGCCCAGCGGGGGTCCACGACGCCGCGTTGAAGTCCGCTACCGACATCTCCGCGAGCGCGGCCAGCCGCTTCGCCGTTACCTCGCGAAACGAGGCGAGCAGCTCAGCGTTCGAGCGCGAGCGCAAGGCCGTTACCCACAACTCGTTAAGCTTGCCGATGTCGTTGTGCACATGCGGACCAGGCTCGGCAGTCACGTCGGGCAGCGCCGCGCCAGAGAGGGCAAGCTCCGTGCCGATCATGTGCGCTAGCGTGTCGTGCACGTCCCATCCGGGCAGCACTGGCGTCGCCCACGCCTCATCGTCAAGGCCCGCCAGCAAGTCGATGATCGACGACCACTCGTCGGCGAGCAGCCCGATCACGCTCTCCTTGCCGGCAGCAAGCTCGTCCTCGTTCACCGCGCCTCCTCCGTAACCGGGAAGTCAATCACAGCCCCGCGGTTGATGCTCACCCAGTCCCGCCCGCGCAGATAGGGCAGGAAGGTCTCGGTGATGCGGGCGGCGTCGTCCGCCGTCTTAGGCCGCTGCAGTTCGTAAAGCTGAGGGAATTCGGTCCACGCTCGAACCGCGTCCCACAGCCTGAGCGCCGCCGCTCCAGCAGGCGGATCAATAAGTACCGGCCCGAAAAGACATTGACCATCAGCAAAAAAGATCGTCGGGACTCCGTACCCTCCGGCCTCGATCACGCGCTGATGCTCGGCCAGCACCTCGTCGCTGGTGCTCGGGTCGGCGATGGCGGCGTCTACGAGGGCAGGGTCGTGGCCGAGTTCGGCGATGATCTGCTTCGCGACGGCCGGGTCGTGCGGCTTGCCGCCTTCGACGTGCAGGCGCCGTCCGGCGGCCGCGTACCAGGCATCGAGCGCGTCCATGCTTCCCCTGCGCAAGAGCGCGCCGATCCGCATCAGCGACCACCCGTATGACCACTCGCGTTCCCACGGGTGCTTCTTGCCCTCGGCCCTGTTCACTTCCTCCAGGCTGAAGAACCGCCAGTTCACGGTCAGGCCAGTCTGGGCACGTACTTCCCTGATCCACAGCGAGGTCTGATACGCATACGGGCACATCAGGTCGAAATGGAAGTCAATCTCCATGCGGGCAACGTAGCCGCCGTGCCTCGGCTATGACAAGAAGCCGGCGAACTCGCGCTCGAGCGCGGCCCTCGACCTGACCCCCACTACCTGCCTCACGACCTCGCCTCCAGAGAACAGGCTGATCGTTGGCACATGCAAGATGCCGTACCGCTGGGAGATCTCGGGATTCTCGTCCACGTTGACCTTGACCACGTCAAGTTGCCCGGCGTAGTCGGCCGCCAGGGCGGCAAGCACTGGTGCGACCTGCCGGCAGGGCCCGCACCACTCCGCCCAGTACTCGACCACGACGGGAATCTGGTTCGAGAGCACGTCCGCCGCGAAGCTTGCCCCGGTCACCGTCCTGAATTCGCCCATGTTCACTGGCCGCCTCCCGTGATCGTGAATACGTGCAGCGAAAGGCAGTCTTCCTTGCTGCCGTTCGCGCAGACCTGTATCAGGCGCCGCAGCCGGCACTGCTGCTCGGCCAGTTCCCTGAGCTGAGCCGCCACGGCCGCCAGTTTCGCCGCCGCCGCTCGCTCGATCTCCCCGACCGACCGTGCCTGCGCCGGGCCGAGCAGTTCGCTGATCTCCGCGAGCGTGAACCCGAGTTGCCAGGCCCGCCTGATGAACGCCAGCCTCCAGCGGTCATCTTCTCCGTACTCGCGGTATCCAGAACCGCGCTGCGGAGGCTCGAACAGCAGGCCACGGCGCTGATAGAACCTGATTGTCTCGACGCTCACGCCCTGCTCAGCGGCGAACTTCCCGATCGTCAACCCGGCCATGAAACGCAAGCTAGCAGCCGTACCTGGGTACGGAGTCAACACAATCAGCGGGGCTGAACGCCGATTTCAGGGAAACTTTCACCGAACAGGTCGGTAGTATTGGCAAGGAAATAGGTCAATTTAGCCTGCCCACTTCCGGCGAACTGGCCTATGCTAGTCATCTCAGAACCGCGGCGACTGGGCGAATGATGACACAACGTGGTCACAGTAACGTAAGTGATCCCGAAGCTGGCACGGACATCGTCGCTGACGTCGCACTGACCGTCTTTCACCCGAGTGCCACGATCGTTGACGCCGGGTTCTTCGCCTGGGACATCACCACGGGCGAGGTGATCTGCGATCCGGTGACCTTCCGCATGCACGGGCTCGACGACCGCCTGGTCGCCACGATGGACACGTTCCTTTCAAGGGTGCCAGAAGACGATTTAATACAAGTCCAAGAGGCCATGCGGACCATGATCGCCTCTGCGGGCACGTACCAGATCGAGTACCGGGTGCTCGGCGAGGACGGCAGCCTGCGGTCGATGGAGGCGCGTGGCCGGATCATGCCAGGTCCTGACGGGGCACCAGCCCGGATGATGGGCATGGTGATGGACGTCACCGCGCTGCGGGCACGCCGCGAAGAAGAGGAAAGAGAACTCAGGGAACTGGCCGACCGGGCAGCGAGCTCAAGAGACTTCACCGCGGACCTCGCGTCGGCGAGCAGCGTGGATGCGATCATCAACGCCGCCGAGGCCGGGCTAAGCGCGTACGGCGCGGACAGCTTCATCTTGATGGCCACGCGGGACGGCCGGCTTGAGGTCGTCGCCTCCTGCGGCTTCGACGATGCCAGCGTCAAGGCGCTGAGCAGCCTGCGGGCCGCCAGACCCACCCCGATCTCCGTATGCGTCGGCTGGCGCGCGCCGGTCTACCTGCCCTCGCCAGAAAGCCTGGCCGACGACTTCCCTCACCTCGTCGAGCTTGCCGAGAAGTCCGGGCAGCAGGCGTGGGCGGCCCTGCCTGTGATCGATTCCACGAACCGCACAGGCGCCTGCATGTTCGGCTTCCCTGAGCGGCAGGACTTCTCCGCCGACGAGCGCACCCTGCTGTTCGCCGCGTCTGGCCTGCTCAGCCAGTCCGTGGAACGCGCCCGCATGCACGAGACCCAGCACGCACTGGCTACCGCGCTCCAGCAGGGGATGCTGCCGCGCGGTCCCTTGACCGCACCTGGCCTGACGATCACGACGAGGTACCAGGCCGCGACCTCGGGTATTGAAATCGGCGGCGACTTCTACGACGTGGTGCTCTGCGCAGACAACGAGGTCGCGCTCGTGATCGGCGACGTACAAGGGCACAACTTGCTCGCGGCCTCGCTGATGGGGCGGCTGCGCACGGCGGTACACGCCTACACCAGGGAAGGTCACGGGCCCGCTGAGGTAATGACGCGGGCGAACAGGTGGCTGGCCGACCTGAATACGGGACCCGACATCGCCCTGTTCGCGACCTGCTGCTTCCTGGTGATCAACCCGGCGACCGGCACGCTGACCGTCAGCCGTGCCGGACACCCGCCCCCCGTGCTGCTCGGCCCGGACGGGGAGCCGAGGATCCTGGACTGCGAGCCAGGGCTGCCGCTTGGGATCGAGGCGAGCACCGAGTACACGACCGAGACTTCGAGCATCGCCCCTGGCTCGCTGCTGGTGCTGACCACGGATGGGCTGCTCGAATCGGATGCCGGCGATGACTACAACCTGAGCCGGCTGCTCGACGTGCTTCGGCTTTCTCCTTCAGAAGATCTCGACGAACTCGCGAACGACTTGCTGAACAGTGTTCAGCGGTCCCGGCGGCACGGGGATGACGTGGCGCTTCTCCTGGCCAGGCTGGAGGTCCGATCAGACGAAGTCATTCCAGAGTCGTGAAGCAGTTATCGATGCCGCGGCTTTCCTGCCCTTTCCGCGACGAAATCAGCCCGCATGCCGACGACGTGGACCAGCACGTGATCGACTGGGCTTGCCGGTTCAAGCTTCCGCATGACGAGGCAGAGCGTGCCAGGCTCGCCTGTACCAAGGTCGGACGGCTAGCGGCTCGCACGACGCCGCGCGCGAGCCTGGCCGGGCTCGAACTGCTGGCCGACTGGCAGATGTGGCTGTTCTTGTTCGACGACCGGTTTTCCGATGAGTCAGTAACCGGCGCCGACCTGGTCAGGCTGAGCCACCTGGTGACGGCCTTCATGCTCGTGCTCGATAACCCAGATGAGCCCGCCTACCGCGGCGGCCCGTTCTCCACCGCGCTCGGCGACGTAGTCGACCGGCTGGTGAAGCTGGCCAGCGCACCGCAGGCGGCCAGGTTCGTTTCCGCGGTACGAGGTTACTTCCTGGCACAGTTCTGGGAGGCGGCGAACCGGGCCGGTGACCGGCCCGCCTGCCTGACCGAGTACACGGCCATGCGGCGGCACAGCGGAGCGGTGCCTACCTGCATGGCGCTGATCGACGTCGCGGAAGGATTCGAACTGCCGAAGGGTGATTACTGGCGGCCGGAAGTCAGGGCTTTAAGCGACATCGCCGTCAACGTCACTTGCTGGGCCAACGACATCCTGTCCTTTCCGAAGGAAGCCGAGCGCAGCGTCAAGGTGCACAGCCTGCCTGCCGTCCTCGCGGCGGAAAGGCAGCTTGAACTGGCCGGTGCGCTCTCCGCCGCCGCGGCCATGCACGACGCCGAGGTACAGCGTTACCTGAGGGCCGAGGCACGAGTACGCCAAGCCGCTGGTCCCGCCCTTCGCTGCTACCTGGACGGGCTGCGCTCGTGGATGGCGGGCAACTACTACTGGTCGCTGGAAACGGGCCGCTACAACGTCCTGACCACCTGCGCGTCCTGAGCGGCTTGGCACAAACCCTGGCCGCCTGGCCGCCCGCGCCCTTAAGGTCTCGGATATGGGCGACCTGGCGGAAAAGACCTTCTTTGTCACAGGGGGAAATGCCGGTATCGGTTATGCCACGGTGACGGCGCTGGCCGGGCGCGGTGCCCGGGTGTACCTGACCAGCCGGTCAAAAGCCAAGGGCGAGGCCGCCGTCGCGGCGATCAAGGCCGCGACCGGTAGCGAGGAAGTCAGGCTCTTGCCGCTTGACCTCGCCGACTTGTCGAGCGTGCGTGCCTGCGCGGAAGAGTTCCTCGCGCTCGGCGAGCCCTTGCACGTGCTGATCAACAACGGGGGGGTGGCCGGGAGACACGGCATTACCGCCGACGGCTTCGAGTTGCAGTTCGGGGTCAATCACCTTGGCCATTTCGCGCTGACTCAGCTCTTGCTGCCGAGGCTTCAGGAGAACCAAGAGGCAAGGATCGTGAGCGTGTCAAGCGAAGCCAGCTTCTGGGCCAAGGGGATCAACTTCGGCGCCCTGCGGCACCGGACAAGGAGCCTGATCGGCATGCACGAGTACTCGGTTTCCAAGCTCTGCAACGTGCTGCACATGCAAGAACTCGCCAGGCGCCTAGAGGGATCCGGCGCCCGCACCTACAGCCTGCATCCTGGCCGCGTCGCCTCGGACATCTGGAGGCCCGTACCCTGGCCCGCCAGGCGGATCGTCACCAGGGGGATGCTCACTACCGAGCAGGGCGCGCAGACGTCACTGTACTGCGCGACCTCAGCCGACGTGGCAGGGGACACGGGGAAGTACTACGACAACTGCCGCGTGACCGAGCCGAGCAAGGCCGCCACGCCTGACCTGGCGGCCGAATTGTGGCAGTACAGCGAGAAGTGGACCGCCTGAAATCACATGGCCAACGTACCCAGCGCGGCCGCTACGCACCCTGGTGCCTCGTACCAGGGGAAATGCCCGGCGCCTGGCGCGATGTCGACCTGGGCGTTGCTGAACAGCGCCGCCGTCTCCTGGCCCTGGCTTAGCGGCATCGGGCTGCACTCGCCAAGGATGAAGACCGCGGGGGTGGTAACGGTTCGCAGTTTTGCGGTGAGACCGCCGGCGAAGTGCTCGCCGACCGAACCGAAGGTGCCCGCGTAAGCGGCCAGGGACACGCGCAGGAACGGCGGAAACGGCGGCGCGGCTGGCGGATCGGCGTAATAGCCAGGCCAGAGGAGGGCCAGGGATTCGAGGAAGTCTTCGTCCCCTGGAGCGCTCTCAAGCCGCTCATTCAGGCGCTCGTAGGGACCGACAGCCTCGGGCAGCAGCCGCTTACGCAGTTCGGCGCCCATCTCTATCGCGCCACCGTCGCCGACCGCGCCGAGCGGGTCAACGATGACCAGGCCGGCGACTCGCTCGGGGCGGGCAAGCGCGAGATGCATGGCCAGGTGCCCGCCCCAGGAGTGACCGAGCACGACCGCCCGGTCAACGCCGAGCGCGTCGATTACCGCGACCGCGTCGGCGACGTGCCGCTCTACCGTAAAAGGGCCGTCAAGCGCCGAGGGCGCCAGGCCGCGCTGCTGATAGGTGATCCAGCGCCGGCCGTCGAGCTCGGGGGCGAGCATCGACATGTAGTCGGTGAGCCCTGGTCCGCCGTGCAGCAGGAGAACGGGGCTGGTCCCCGTGGTCTCCTCGCCGTGAACCGAGCCGGCTATCTGGCCATCGGGAGTGGCCGCGACAAAGGTGACTGCCTGAGTGTCTGCTGACATATGACGACAATAACCGCAGCGTCCTGCCGTTCGGTGTCGTGGTGAGTGTCGTGGTGATGTCTGGGTGATGTCGGGGCGCTGTGACTGGGGCCGGACCTAACGCTGTCAGACGATGAACAGGCACCGGCAAGAAGCCTGGCCGGCCAACAGGAAAAGGAAACGCAGTCATGAAGTCTCACCCAAGGATCCTCACCCGCCGCTCCGCTGGCCTGCTCTCGGTGACCGCGCTCGCGACGAGCGCACTCACGGTGTCGCTGGCGCTGGCGACCGCGCCCGCACAAGCCGCCCCGAGCACGTCGTCAGGCGTGCACTACAGCTTCCAGCGGATCGACAACGACAACGACCCGACGTTCAACCAGCTTCTCGGCATCAACAACTCCGGCGAGATCTCCGGCTACTTCGGTTCAGGCGCCAAGGGCCACCCGAACAAGGGCTACACACTGAAGTCCCCGTACCACCAGACCAACTTCCGCAACCAGAACTACCCCCACAGCAAGCAGACCCAGGTCACCGGCCTTAACAACAAGGGCATCCAGGTCGGCTTCTACTCCAACATGAACAACGCCAACCTGTCGGACAACAACTTCGGGTACTACTCGACCAACGGCAGCAACTTCCACAAGGTCAACTTCCCGACCTCTGACCCGGCCAGCCCGCCAGTTGACCAGCTTCTCGGCGTCAACGACTCAGGGGTAGCTGTCGGCTTCTACGTGGACGCCGCCGGCAACAGCCACGCTTACCTGTATGACATCCCGCTGCACAAGTACATCGGCTGGAAGTCGGGCATCGGCAACGTCACAAGCACGACCGCGAGCGGCATCAACGACGAAGACAGCATCTGCGGATTCGTTACGCTGAAGAACGGCACCACCGAGTCATTCCTGGTCAGGAAGGCTTCGCCGCACCTGATCGTCATCAAGTACCCGGGTGCCAGCGCGACCAACGCCTTCGGCGTCAACAAGTACGGCGAGGTTGTCGGCACCTACACCACCGGCCCGAGCAGCAACCCGCTGACCTTCGGCTTCACCTGGCGCCGCGACCACGGCTTCCAGAAGATCAACTACCCGGGCAGCATGAACGGCACCACGTTCGTGAACGGCATCAATGACCACGGCGACCTGGTCGGCTTCTACAACAGCAACAACGGCGACACGCACGGCTTCCTTGCCAAGCCATAGCAAGACTGCCTGAACAGAGCGCGGCGGG
>DATJLT010000152.1:0-10853 GCA_035509195.1 Streptosporangiaceae bacterium
CGAGGCCGGCCTCGGCGCGATCGCGCTGACCGACCATGACACGGTCGCGGGCATCCCCGCCGCGGCCGCTGCCCTGCCGCCCGGTCTCGCGCTGGTGCCTGGCATGGAGTTCTCCTGCCGCTGGGACGGGCACAGCGTGCACTTGCTCGCGTACCTCTTCGACCCTGACAACCAGGAACTGGCCGCGCAAATGCGAGCGATCAGGGACAGCCGGATCGACAGAGCAAAAGAGATGGTGGCGAAGCTGGACGCGCTAGGTACCGGCGTCTCCTGGGAGCAGGTCATGGCGATCGCGGGTGACGGCGTCATCGGCAGGCCGCACCTCGCACGAGCGCTGGTCGCCAACGGCGTCATCGAGTCGGCAGACGAGGCATTCACGCCCGAGTGGATCGGCACGGGAGGCCGTGCGCACGTGCGCCGCTACGCGCTCGACCCGGCCGAGGCGGTCGCGCTGGTAAGCGCCGCTGGCGGCGTAAGCGTGCTGGCGCACCCGTACGCGCAAGAACGTGGCTGGCGGGCGCCAGAAGACCTGATCGCCGAGCTGGCCGAAGCTGGCCTCGCTGGTGTCGAAGTGGCCCATCCAGGTCATTCCGCAGCCACAAGGCACGAACTACTCGACCTGGTAGGTGCACTCGGTCTGGTGGCGACCGGCGGCAGCGACGACCACGGCGAACTCACAGGTGACAGGATCGGCACCGAGTACATCAGCGGTGAAGACTTCGAGCGGCTGGTCGCAGGCGCCAGCGGCACCCCGGTGATCCGCCGGTGAGTCCGCTGATCTCAGACTTCAAGTTTTTCTGGGAGGCGTTCGTCACGCTGGTGGTCATCACGGACCCTCCGGGTGTGGTCCCTGTCTTCCTCGGCATGACGGCAAGCAGGCCGAGACACGAAAGGAACCGGCTGGCCTGGCAAGCCGCGGTAGTAGCGCTCGGAGTCATCGTGGCCTTCGCTGCCTTCGGCCAGTCGATTCTGGCTTACCTCGGTGTCCAGTTGCCCTCGCTACAGGCGGCGGGGGGCCTGCTGCTGCTGCTCGTGGCGCTCGAACTGCTCACCGGCAAGGCCAGCGAGCCAGCCGAGCACGCCGAGACACAGGCCAACGTGGCGTTCGTGCCACTAGGAACCCCGTTGCTCGCGGGCCCAGGTGCCATCGTCGCGACGATGCTCTTCGTACAGAGAATCGACTCGTTCGGCTCGGGCATCGCTTTCGCGGCCGCGATCGGCGCCGCCGTGGTGGTGCTCTGGCTCGCGATGCGGTTTTCCGGTGTCGTCCTTCGGGTGCTGAGGGGATCAGGCGTTGAGTTGCTGACCAGGATCGCCGGGCTGCTGCTATCCGCGATCGCCGTCCAGCTCATCGTAGACGCGGTCAGGGCTCTCATCAGAGCGGGCCTGCACTAGCGGATGAGAGGAAACAGGCCCGGAATACTTGCCGGATTAATGGCAGCCAGCGCGGCGCCCGTGCTCTCGTTCACCGCCCCTACATGGGCTGATATCGAATCGTCATCAACCATTCAGATGCTTCGTGCTGTAAGGTAGCCCTGCCAACGTAAGCTTGCAGCCAGTCCCGCTTCAGGCGGGTTACAACTGATTTAGTCGGGTTCCCGCGCGTATATCAACCGCCGGCGCGGGAAGCTGGTTGAGTAGCCGGGGGGCTGTGGTCCGATCGCAGTTCCTGCTCGTATGGGAGGGACCGCGATGATCAGCCGCGTTCGTCGGCCGGGTCGGCGTTTTGTCTAATTTTCTCAGTTGGTGGACAGATGTCCACCACTACGTGCCTATCGGCGTGGTTGGTGCGCTCTCGTGGTCAGTGTGGCTGATCAGGTGGTCGCTGTCCAGGGTCTACCGGCCAGTGCCCGTGGGCTACGAGGCGACGACGTCGGTGGTAGTGCCCTCCTTTCGTGAGGACCCCGCGATCCTGGGGCGCTGCCTGGACTCCTGGCTGGCAGAGAACCCCTCGGAAGTCATCGTCGTTCCCGACCTGCCAGATACCGAGTGCATCGAACTGCTCGACGCCAAGGCCGCGGCCGACCCTCGTCTTGTCGTGCTTCCGTTCGCCCATGAAGGCAAGCGCTCCGCGCTCGCGCACGGTATCAGGCGGGCGAAGTCAAAGATCCTTGTGCTGTCAGACTCGGACACGATGTGGCTGCCAGGGCTGCTTGCCGAGGTACTCGCACCGTTCAGGGACTCGGCGGTCGGCGGGGTCGGTACCAGGCAGAACGCCTACAGGCCAGGCACTAGCGTCTGGCGCAGGGTCGCCGACTGGCTGATCGACGTCCGCTACCTCGACTACGTCCGTGCTCAGGCGCGAGCCGGCGCCGTCGCCTGCTTGTCAGGCCGGACCGTGGCGTACAGGCGCGAGATCGTGATGCCCGTGCTCGAGCACCTCGAGCACGAGTTCTTCCTCGGACGCCGCTGCGTCTCAGGCGACGACGGCCGGCTGACCTGGCTGGTTCTGGCCTCGGGCTTCAAGACCGTGTACCAGTCAGGCGCGCGGGCGCAGTCCATGTTCCCCGACGCGGTTGGCGCGTTCCTCAAGCAGCGGCTGCGGTGGAGCCGCAACTCGTATCGCACTTACCTGACAGCGATCTGGAAGGGCTGGCTCTGGCGGCAGCCGTTCATCTGCCAGCTCAGTGTGCTCCAGATCCTCCTGACGCCGCTGACCATGGGTTTTGCCATGTTTTACCTGGTCGCCTGGGTGCTGCATCCGCAGCCGCTCGTGGCCGTGGCCGCGGTCGCCTGGCTGCTCGCCGGGCGGTGCCTGCGCGGCAGTTCGCACCTGCGAGAGCGCCCTGGTGACGTCTGGCTGCTTCCGCTCGTCGCGGTCATGACGATCGTGATCGCGCTGCCAGTGAAGGCGTACGCCTTCCTGACCATGAACGTGCACGGCTGGCTGACCCGCAGCGCGGACCAGACCAGTCTCGGCGGCGAGGCGCAGTCTGCCGCGTCGCTGCGATAGAGGGGCGGGACAGGAGTTGGCGAGCAGGCACAGGGGAAGAAAGTCAGGTACCAGCCGCAAGGTGCTCATCGCGCTGGCGGCGCTGGTCATCTTCGCGCTGCTCGCGTCAACGCCGCTGATACTCCGGGCGCTCAACTTGCACATCAGGCCGGTCGCCGCGACCAAGAGCCGCGGCGTGACCCTGCTGCCGGCGCCGCATAGGCTGCCGCTCGTGCCCTTGCCGCCGGTAGCCAGGCCGATCGACCCTCGGGAGGCTGCCGCCTCGCCGCCGCTCGGTAATCCAGCAAGGGAAGCCGCGCTGGTCAGCAGCGAGGACGCTCGGATCCGCGACCTGCTGCACTCGGCCGTCAGGATCTATGAGCCGGAGGTTATCCCGGTCAGGGGGTCACTGCCGACGCTGGTGCTGCCCGCGGCTTCCCACCCTTACTCGGCGGCCAGCCTCGCGCAGTACGGCGCCCTGGTGATGCTGAAGCATCACGCCGCGCTGCTGATCGACAACGTCTTCGTGTCGACTAACGCGACGCTGAAGCTGTCCTCTCCGCAGTTGCACGTGCTTTACATGGACAGTTCGACCGACGGGTTCGCCTCGATCGTGACCTGGGGCGGGAGCCTGGAGTTCGACGGCACGAGATCCCAGCCGCTCACCGTGCTCGGCTGGGACCGCGTCACCAAGTCGATCGCGGCCGACCGCGGCTACGGACGGTCCTATATCCGCGCCGTGGCCGGCAAGATGAGCCTGTACAACGTCCGCGTCTCCGCGCTCGGGTTCTGGAGCGGACGTACCGGAGGCGTGGCCTGGACCGGCGTGAACGGCACGCCGAGTACAGGCAGCGCGACCCACTCGACGTTCACTGGCAACACCTACGGCGCCTTTGTCGACCGTGGTTCTGACGTCACTTTCAACGCCGACCTGTTCGAGTTCAACCAGCTCGACGGCCTGCACATTCACCGCTACTCGGTGGGCACTCAGGTCACCGCGAGCGCGGCCGCCCGCAACGGCGGCAACGGCTTCCTTGTCGGGCAGGCGACCCAGAGCACGCTGCTGCGTGACGACGTTTCCGAGCACAACGAGGACAACGGCTTCCTGATCGACGGCCGCCCGCTGGTAAGCGGCGCCTCGGCGTCAGGCAACGCGGTCGCTCCAGGTTCTGGCGCGAGCATCGAGAAGAGCGCCGCCATCGACAACATAGGGACCGGCATCCTCGTCGAAGGCGGCAAGGGGACGGTGCTGCGGTCCGATTCGGTCTGCTCGCACGCGACGGGCATCGCGGCCAGGTTCGATGCCAGCGACCTCGTCGTGACCGGTGACGAGGTCCGGTGCAAGCCCAGATCGGGGCTGTCGATAGGCCCCAGCGCCCCTGGCACGGTGGTCTCTGGCAACGCGATCGCTAACGCGCGCATCGCGATGCTGGTCAGGAGCTCTGGACGGATCGAGGTCGACAACAACCTGATCACCGGGGCGACTGTCTTCGGCATCTCAGCCCGTGGTGCGAGTTCGGTGGTCAAGGGCGTCGGCAATACGATCTCTGGCAGCGGGTTCCGCGCCGTCGACGCCCGCGCCGACGCACATCAGCCCGCCTTGTCAGGCACCGATACCGCCGGCTGGCAGCATCACGTGCGTATCACGGTCTGGACGTACCTGCTGTTCCACCCGCTTGCCTTGCTCTGGCTGAGCATTGTCGCCGTGGTGCTTCTTTGCTGCCTGTGGGTCAGGCGGCGGCGCCTGCCCCCGCATCCGCATCCCTATCCGGCCAGCACGCGCTGGCGCCCTGGGATGGCCGACACAGGCGAGTACGCTCCCGCGGCCGAGCCTGCCGTGCCTGCGGTGCCAGCGGTGCCAGCCAGCACCGCGCTCAGCGCCAACGGCCTGCGGCGGCAGCCGGCCAAACTCGAATTCAGCCCGGCGAAGACGCCGGCGGCAGCCAGCGGGGAACCTGGCGATCAGGCGGACGTCACCAGGCCGCTTCCGCAGGTGGTGGATTAGCGGTGATCTCCAGGCGCGCTGCCATGGCGACCGTGGCTCTGCTCGCCCCGCTCACGCTCGCGGTTACCGCGTGCGACGCGACCGCTACCAGTTCAGGCAGGCCGGCGTCCACCAGGCCGTCTTCAAGCACGCGGCCTGCAACCACGCGGCCTTCGACACCGGCCGCGGGCCAGTCGAGCCCGCCCTCCTCCGCCTCAGGGCTGGTCGTGCCAGGTACGGTCGTGCGGTGCCGCGGGCAAGTTGTTTCTACGGCGAGAGAACTCAGCCACGCGCTGTTCGCCGCTACGGCCGGCGAGACGATCAAGCTGGCGCCAGGCATCTATCAGGGTGACTTCGAGGCGGCGCACTCCGGCCAGCCCTCGGCTCCGATCACGCTCTGCGGCCCGAGAACCGCGGTGCTGCAAGGGGCGACCATCGATCACGGGTACACGTTCTACCTCGACAAGGCTTCCTGGTGGAAGGTCGAAGGCTTCACCGTCGAGGGCGGGCAGAAGGGCATCGTCACCGACCACTCATCGCACGACGAGCTCTACGGGCTTTACGTCCACTCGACCGGTGATGAGGGAATCCACCTCAGAGAATTCAGCAGCGACAATGTCATAAGCCATTGCGTGGTCAGGGACACCGGCCTGCTCGTTCAGTTCTTCGGCGAGGGGATTTATGTCGGCTCGGCCAACAAGAACTGGTGCAGGTACACCGCCTGTCACCCGGACGCGAGCAACGGCAACACGATTATCGACAACAACATAGCCGACACTACAGCGGAGAACATCGACATAAAGGAAGGGACAACCGGGGGCCTGATCAGCAGCAATCATTTCGACGGTGCTGGCATGGTCGAATCGGCCGCCACGTCCTGGGTAAATGTTAAGGGAAATGACTGGGTAATCAAGAACAACGTCGGGGTCAATAGCATCGGCAACGGATTTGCCGTGCACCAGGTCTACCCTGGCTGGGGAATAGGCAATACTTTCGCAGGCAACCGGGCTGACGTGAACGGCCCTGGCTACGGCGTGTACGTGCAGAGCAGTGACCTGCGGACCATCGTCGCCTGCAGCAACGTAGCAAAGCGAGCCAAGCTTGGCTTGTCGAACCTCCCTTGTACCAACATTGGAGCCAGTTAATGGAAACCACAGGCCAGCGCCTGTCCGTGATCGGGATCGGGTACCTCGGCCTCACTCACGCGGTCTGCATGGCCGAGATTGGTCATGATGTACTGGCGACCGACATCGACTCCGAGAAGGTCGCGAAGGCTAGCGCGGGGGAAGCTTTCTTCTATGAGCCCGGCCTCGAGCCCTTGCTGCGCAAGCACCTCGAATCGGGGCGGCTTCGGTTTACCTCTGCCATCGCCGATGCCGCCGAATTCGCGCATGTACATTTTCTCTGTGTCGGCACGCCGCAAGGGACGGACGGCCGCGCCGATCTCAGCTACGTGCGCTCGGCGCTTGACTCGCTCGCCGGATACCTGAGTTCGGGGTGCCTTATTGTCGGAAAATCGACTGTTCCTCCGGGCACCGCGCGACCGCTAGCTGAACGAGTACGTGCCCTGGCTCCGGCGGGGGATGAGGTCGAGCTAGCCTGGAGCCCGGAATTCCTGCGCGAGGGATTCGCTGTCGCCGATAGCCTGCGCCCCGACCGGCTGGTGTTCGGCGTGAGTTCCGAGCGGGCGGTCGTGCGCCTGCGTGAGGTGTTCGCGCCGCAGCTTGACAACGGCGTGCCAGGCTTGTTCATGGACCTGGAAACCGCCGAGCTCGTGAAGATCTCCGCCAACGCGTTCCTTGCGGTCAAGATCTCCTACATCAACGCCATGGCCGAGGTGTGCGAGGCCGTCGGCGCGGACGTCGGCAAGCTCGCGCAGGCACTCGGCTACGACGAGCGGATCGGCAGCCGTTTCCTCGGTCCAGGGCTCGGGTTCGGCGGCGGATGCCTGCCTAAGGACCTTCGCTCCTTCCGCGCGGCCGCCCGCGAGCTTGGCGTCGGCTCGGTCGCTGACCTGCTCAGCACCGTCGATGAGATCAACCTGGGACGGCGGACACGTGTCATCGAACTGGCGCGTAAGTCGGCAGGCGGGTCCCTGGCGGGCAAGCGGGTCGCGGTCCTCGGCGTGGCCTTCAAGCCGGGCACCGATGACGTGCGGGACTCACCCAGTCTTGACGTGTGCGGCCGGATGTCGGAGGAAGGCGCTATCGTCACCGTGCACGATCCGGTGGCCATGCCTAACGCGGCGCGGGCGAACCCTGTACTGAGGTGCGCGGCGTCCGTGCGCGAGGCGGCCGAAGGAGCCGATGTGGTGCTGCACCTGACCGAGTGGGCCGATTACCGTGCTATCGACCCGGCCGCGCTCGGCGCGGTCGTCAGCAGGCGGGTACTGATCGACGCGCGTTGCGTGCTCGACGCGCCGTCCTGGCGGGAGGCCGGGTGGGACGTTACCGTGCTTGGCCAGTCATGAGGCGCGTTTCCTTGCTGCGGGCGGCTGCCTTCGCGCTCGGCTGCGCGCTGCTGCTGACGGCGTGCGCTGGCCAGCCCAAGCGGGTGCAGCTGAGCCCTCAGCCGCCTAAGGTGCCAGGGGAGATCACCTCGGCACCCGATCTGAGCGGCGTCAACCTGCCGAACTTCGTCATGCCGCTGATCAACGGCGGGGTGTCGTTCCCGACGAAGTCGCTGTCGCCAGGCGCGGTCACGACGACCGACACTAACGTGGTTTGCAACCTCAAGCCGGCGGCAACCTCGCAGGCGATCCCGCCTTCGCTTCAGCAGTCAGCGCTCGACGCTTACGGTTACACGAACCCCTCGGTCCAGAACAAGTACCTGGTGACGTTCGTCGTGCCGCTTTCGCTCGGCGGCGCGTTGACCCAGGCCAACGTCTGGCCAGCGGCCGTGCAGGGCACGGGCTTCTTCGAGCTGATCCAGCTAGACCACATACTGAAGCTCCAGGTTTGCCGGCGTTTCATTACCCTCAAGCAAGCTCAGCGGGCACTGGAATCCAACTGGTACGCGGCGTGGCTCAAGTACGTAGTAGCGACCGGGCATCTGTGACGGCCCTACGATAGGACCATCTCAAACGGAAGGCAGGCTGGCATGGAGGCACGGATCGACCGGGTCGCCGGCGCCATCAACTCCTGGATCGTCGGTGACGACGATGAGGTCATCGTCATTGATCCTGGCGAGTCGGCGCAGGCCGTGCTCGACGTGGTGGGCGAGCGCGAGATCGCCGCGGTGATCTGCACGCATGGGCATATCAGGCACGTCGCCTCGGCTTTCGAGGTGGCGAAGCGGGACGAGGCGCCTGTCGCGGTACACGCCGGGGACCGGCTGCCTTGGCGGGACGCGCACGGCTCGGTGCAGCCGGACATCGAGATGGAGGACGGCGGAGTCTTCGAGGTCGCCGACGTCTCGCTTGAGGTCATCTTCGCGCCGGGGCACACGTCAGGTTCGGTCTGCCTCTACTGCGAAGAACTTGAGGCCGTGTTCACCGGCGATGTCGTCTCCGCTGACGGGCCAGTGCCGCACGAGGGTCAGTTCGGTGACTTCGCCAGGCAGCTCAGCTCGATCGGCGCTGGCGTGCTGACGCTTGACGGTCGCACCAGGGTCCTGCCAGGGCATGGAGAGGAAACCACGGTGGCGACGCTCGAGCGGCGATTCGACTCGTGGGTGTCTGCCGGCCCTGACGGGCTGCTTGACGGGTGACTCAGCTCGGCTTTGAGGGCATGCCGCGACGGCTTTACCCCTGCACGCCGAGCCGCCTGCGGGCCTGGCTTGACTGCCCGCGGCGGTACCGCATGACCTACCTGGACCGGCCTTCGCCGCCTAAGGGTCCGCCGTGGGCGCATAACAGCTTCGGCGCCAGCGTCCATAACGCGCTGGCCGGGTGGTGGCGGCTCCCTGTTCCCGAACGCGATCCGCTTGCTGCCGTGCGCTTGCTCGAGCGCGGGTGGATTTCTGAGGGGTACGCCGACGGCGTGCAGTCCCTGCGGCAGCTTGAGCGGGCCAAGGCTATGGTCGAACGGTACGTGGCCGGGCTTAACCCGTCAGCCGAGCCGGCCGGCGTGGAGCGGACGGTGGCGACGAAGACCGAGCTGATCGCCGTGTCCGGCCGGATCGACCGGCTTGATGACCGGCCGGTCGCTGGTGCGGGCCGGGAACTTGTCGTGGTCGACTACAAGACCGGGCGGTACGTGCAAACCGAGCAAGACGCGCGCAGCTCTTTGACGCTTGCCCTTTATGCGCTCGCGGCCGGGCGGGTGCTGCGGCGACCTTGCCTGGCTGTCGAGTTGCACCATATGCCGACAGGGGAGGTCGCCCGCTGGGAGCACACTACGGAATCGCTTGGCAGGCACCTGCGACGGGCAGAGGACATCGCGGGAGAGTGCGCGGCGGCGGACGAGCGATACAAGTCCGGCTCGGAGGCCGACCGAAGCGATGACGCGTTCCCCGCGACACCCGGTGCCTGGTGCGGCTGGTGTGACTTCCGCGCTCACTGCGCAGAAGGCCAGGCCGCTGCCGCGGCGCGGCGGCCATGGGATGGCCTCGCCGACTCGGGCCAGGAGACCGGTGGCACCGAGGCCGGCGGGTAATCCGCGAAGCGGGGGCTGGTCCGCGAAGGGGGGGCTCGTCCGCGAAGCGGGGGCTGGTCCGCGAAGCGGGGGCTGGTCCGCGAAGCGGGGGCTCGTCCGCGAAGCGGGGGCTCGTCCGCGAAGCGGGGGCTCGTCCGCGAAGCGGGCAAAGGCCTCGTATTGGCGCGCGTGATAGCAACGGTGGCCTGTTGATGCTGTTGAGCGACGATCGGCTACCGCAACGATGGAACTCTGTTGTCGCGGGAACAGCGTCGCGGAGCCAGCGTTGCTGTTGCTGCTGAGCTGCGAGCAGCATCGGTGGCTGTTCGTTGCTGTTACCGCCGGGATCGAGGCGTCGGAGGCCGGCCTGCCGGCCGGGGTTAGGCGATGAGCAGGCGCAGGCCAAGCTCGGCCGCGTCGAGGTCAACGAGGTCGCGGTTGCGTTCGGCCCACCAGCCTCCGGCGAGGTCATCACGGAGGCTGCGGACGGCCCGCTGCTCGGCATCGGGCCCGACCCTGGCCCAGATCGAGATTCCGCGGCGAACACGCTCGTCGAGGTATGCCTCAGGCCGGCGCCAGTAGGCCTCGTAGAAGCCGTCCGCGCAGTCCCAGGGGACCAGCACGGGTTCCGTGCGGGCTCCGATCGTGCGGGCGAGGTCGGTCAGCGAAGGCCGGCCGACGAGAAGGCCGGCGAACTCCGGCAGATAATCGCGATTCAGCCAGAACTGATCGGGGTTACTGAAATCGCTCGTGAACACCACCACGCGGCGGGCGACGCGCCGCATCTCGCGCAGGCCTGCGACAGGGTCCTGCCAGTGATGGATGGTGGCGAAAGCCATCGCCGCGTCGAAGGACTGGTGACCGAAAGGGAGACTCTCTGCGACGGCAGCCACGCACGGGGCTGCGCCCGCAGGGCGCTGCGCGCGCATGACCGCCGACGGTTCCACGGCGGTGACGTCGCGGTCGGGGGGCTCGTAAGATCCGGTGCCCGCGCCGACGTTCAGCACCGTACGAGCACTGCCTAGCGCAGCCCAGACCTGGGCGGCGATTCGCGGCTCGGTCCGCCGCGTCACGGTGTAGGTGGTTCCGATGGTGTCGTACAACTGCCCGCTGGACATCGAACTGCCTCCATCTCCGGCGGCAGATCGGTCCCGATCTGTCGTTGCGATATATCGTACCGATACATCGCAACAGCATTATTCCGCGTGAATGCCATCTTGTCCGCTAACGCGGTGACTCCGCGTGATTCCAGAACGTGGTCAGCATGGCGGCCGTCGTCTCCGGTGCTTCGACGGCCGGTGAGTGCGCGGCACCGGGAATGCAGACGCGCTCGGCGCCGAGGCGCTTGGCCATCATCTCCTGA
>DATJLT010000153.1:0-10796 GCA_035509195.1 Streptosporangiaceae bacterium
GCGGTGCGTTCGTGATCGCCGCCGGCGCGGCAATCGTCGGCGTGCTGTTCTTCATCTACAACCGGATCGTCAGCCCGGCCTTCTTCAAGAAGCAGACCCTAACCAGGGCTACGCCCACGCTGGTGCCAGACACCGATTAGCGATCCCAGTTGCCTGCGAGATCGTCCCGTCCGAGTTGGTCAGCGGGCCTTGGCGGCGTTAACCCCTCGCAGCGCGGTCCTGGCGGGCGCGCATTGTCGGTACTAGCCCCTAGGGTTGGGCGGGTGACCACCGTGGCGGCAGATTTTCTACTTGACGGACTTAACCCGCAGCAGCGGGCGGCGGTGCTGCATGAGGGCAGTCCGCTGCTCATCGTGGCGGGAGCGGGCTCTGGCAAGACCCGCGTGCTGACGCACCGGATCGCGTACCTGGTCGCCGAGCGCGAGGTCGCGCCGTCAGAGATTCTCGCGATCACGTTCACTAACAAGGCTGCCGGTGAGATGGCCGGGCGGGCACAGCAGCTAACGGGGCCGATGGCCCGCGGAATGTGGCTGCTCACGTTCCATTCGGCGTGCGTGCGGATCCTGCGCAGGGAAGCGCAGCGGTTCGGGTACCCGTCTTCCTTCACGATCTACGACGCCGCCGATTCCGAGCGGCTGATGGCGCTGGTCTGCCGCGAGCTTGACCTCGACCCGAAGTACCACCCGGCGAAGGCCATGTCCCACCGGGTATCCACCCTGAAGAACGAGTTGCTTGACTATGAAACGGCGGCCTCGCGGGCGAACGGCTACCGCGAGAAGGCGCTCGCCGAGGCTTACGGTGAGTACCAGCGACGGCTGGTCGCGGCCGGCGCGATGGACTTTGATGACCTGATCATGGTCACGGTTAACCTGCTGCAGGCGTTCCCTGACATGACCGCTCATTACCGGCGGAAGTTCAGGCACGTGCTCGTCGACGAATACCAGGACACGAACCACGCGCAGTATGTACTGGTCAGGGAGCTGGTCGGCGGCGGGCAGACGACCCACCTCGCCGGGGACGACTTCCTGCCTCCTGGCGAGCTTTGCGTGGTCGGCGACGCTGACCAGTCGATTTACGCGTTCCGTGGCGCGACGATCCGCAACATCACCGAATTCGAGCGGGACTTCCCCGGTGCGACGGTCATCCTCCTCGAGCAGAACTACCGGTCAACGCAGAACATCCTGCGCGCCGCGAACGCGGTCGTGTCGCGCAACACCGGCCGGATGCCGAAGAACCTCTGGTCAGACGCTGGTGACGGACCGCCGATCGTCGGCTACGTCGCGGACAGCGAGCACGACGAGGCCGCGTTCGTGACCGAGGAAGTCGACCGGCTCACCGACGCGGGCGATGCGACCCCTGGTGACGTGGCCGTCTTCTACCGCACGAATGCTCAGTCGCGTGTCTTCGAGGAAGTGTTCATCAGGGCCGGGCTCCCCTACAAGGTGGTCGGCGGCGTCCGGTTCTATGAGCGGCGCGAGGTCCGTGACCTGCTCGCCTACTTGCGGCTCATCGCCAACCCTTCTGACGAGGTCTCGCTGCGCCGGGTGATCAACGTGCCGAGGCGCGGCATCGGCGACCGCGCACTCGAATACGTCACCTCGTTCGCCGCGAGCAAGCGCATCAGCTTCGCCAGGGCACTGGCAAGCCCGCTGGACGTGCCGGGAATGCCGGCCCGCTCTGGGAAGGCCATCGAGGGCTTCAATGAGATGATGGCCGACTTCAGGGACGCGGCACAGGCTGGTGCCCCGGTGGGGGACCTGGCTGAGGCGGTAGTGGATCGCACCGGCTACGTCGCCGAACTCGAGGCTTCGAGCGATCTGCAGGACGCCGGACGGATCGAGAACGTCAACGAGTTCGTGTCGGTCGCCAGGGAGTTCGACAAGAACGCAGGCACCGGCCTCGCCGCGTTCCTCGAACAGGTATCACTAATCGCGGACGCAGACGAGATTCCCGAGGGGGACGACGGCGGGGGTGTAGTCACGCTGATGACCCTGCACACGGCCAAGGGCCTTGAGTTCCCCGTAGTCTTCCTGACCGGCATGGAGGAGAACGTCTTCCCGCACGACCGCGCTCTCAACGACGACCGCGAGCTTGAGGAAGAGCGCCGTCTCGCTTACGTCGGCATCACCAGGGCGAGGCAGCGCCTGTACCTGACCAGGGCCGTCGCGCGGGCCTGGTGGGGCCGTCCCGCATACCACAAGCAGTCGCGGTTCCTGACCGAGATCCCTGCCGAACTGATCGACTGGCGCCGTGACGCCTCGGCCGCCGCCGCCATGCTGACCCCCGCCGCCGAGCGGCTTTCACGCCGCCCGGGCGTCATGGCGGCCGGCAACCGTCCCGTTCCTTCCCTGAAGGCGGGCGACCTCGTCAACCACGATAGCTACGGCGTCGGGCGCGTGCTGTCCGTAGAAGGACGCGGCGACGATCCGGAGGCCAAGGTCGACTTCGGCGAGGATTACGGCGTCAAGCACCTGCTCCTGCGTTACGCCCCGGTCGAGAAACTGTAACTGGCCGCCTGCGCCCGCGCATCACGACCAGACAGCTTCAGATGTCCGGCAATGCCGTACGCCCGGCGCCGGTGCCCTCGGGTTCCGGTCGCACGGCCCGGTCTTGATCCGGGATGCGGCGCATTCCGGGCATTCCGTCGGGTTTACCGTATCGGTGGGTCGTTGTGGTAGTTCGCGGGGCAGGTTGTCGGGGTGACCCACCGAACCGGGGTTTGGTGTTGCCCGGCGGGCAGCGGCGCCGGTTCCTGGGCCTGGCGCCCGCAGCGCCAAGTTCACTGCGAGGCGAGCCACCACCTGGACGCGCTGATGGCGGCTTTCGCATGATCACGGAAGGTTCAGTGTCGCCGGTGACGCGAGGACTCCGTGCCGAGGCCGCCCAGGCGGAACCGCCCAGCAGGCCCCCCGCACCCGGCAGCCCGCCCCGTCGCGGCACCCCGCTACAGCATCAACGGGTCACCGATGTCGAAGCTGGGCTGTGGCGAACAGCATCGGTGGCTCCGCGATGCTGCGGGAACCGCATCAGGTAGCCACTGATGTCCCTGGCCCCTGACCGCGAACGACAACGACGAGCCAGCGATGCTGCACGTCCCGGCGGAATGCCCGGAACGTACCGCATGCCGGATGAGTGGCCCCACCCGGAAAGCACCCAGGGGCCACCGTAGTCACTGGTTCCGGGCTCGCGAACAGCAACGCAGTGCCAACGATGCTAGTGCGGCGCGGCTGGCGCCGGTGGGGCGGTGTGGCGGCCGACCGGGAGGTGTGGGCGTGCGGTGCCATGCGCCTTGGGCGCGGCGGGCAGGCGGCGGGGCGGGTCGACTGGGTGGCGTGGGGCGTGGGGTGCGTGCGCCGGGGTGCCGGTACGCTGCGGGTGGGTGTTTTCTTGAGGAGTGCTACTGGCATGAGCAATATCCGGGTCATTATCGCTAAGCCTGGGCTTGACGGGCACGACCGGGGCGCGAAGGTGGTGGCACGGGCCTTGCGGGATGCCGGGGTTGAGGTCATTTACACCGGACTGCATCAGACTCCCGAGCAGATCGTCGCGGCTGCGCTGCAGGAGGACGCGGATGCGATCGGGTTGTCGATCTTGTCGGGCGCGCACATGACGCAGTTCGCGCGGGTGCTCGAGTTGCTGCGCGAGCAGAACGCGGGTGACATCGTGGTGTTCGGCGGCGGGATCATCCCCGATGCTGACGTGGCCGAGCTTGAGGCTATGGGGGTCGCGAAGATCTTCACGCCGGGAGCATCCACGCAGCAGATCGTGGAATGGGTGCGCTCGGCGCTGGGCGAGAAGGCAGAAAGCCGGGCCGGCTGACCGGTACGCCGGCCGTTGCCCGCTAGGCTCACATCTCGTGGATCTGTTCGAGCATGAAGCTAAAGAGCTTTTCGCCGAGTACGGCGTTCCCGTGCAACCGGGGAAGGTTGCCTATACAGCGGAGGAAGCGCGTGACATCGCGGCCGAGTTCGCCGCGGCCGGGCACCCGCTGGTCGTTATCAAGGCTCAGGTCAAGGCCGGCGGGCGTGGCAAGGCCGGCGGGGTCAAGCTCGCCGACGGGCCTGACGAGGCCTACGTCAAGGCCAGCGCGATCCTCGGGATGGACATCAAGGGTCACACGGTGCACAAGGTGCTCGTTGCCGAGGCTTACGACATTGACCAGGAGTACTACCTTTCCTTCCTGGTCGACCGGGCCGGGCGCCAGTTCATGTCGATCTGCTCGGTACAGGGCGGCGTCGAGATCGAAGAGGTCGCGCACACCAGCCCCGAGGCCGTGGCAAGGGTGGGGATCGACCCGCTGACCGGGGTCGACCGGGCTAAGGCAGCCGAGATCATCGCCGCGGGCAAGCTGCCCGCGGAGGCGGCGGAGGGTGCGACCGAACTCGCGACCCGGCTGTGGGCGGTGTTCACCGACGAGGACGCGACGCTTGTCGAGGTCAATCCGCTGGCGCTGACCACAGACGGCCGGGTCGTCGCGCTCGACGGCAAGGTCAGCCTCGACGACAACGCGGCCTTCCGCCAGGAACATGAGCGGTTCGCCGATCCGAGCGCGACCGACCCGATCGAGGCGAAGGCCAAGGAGAAGCACCTCAACTACGTCAAGCTCGAAGGGCAGGTCGGCATCATCGGCAATGGCGCCGGCCTGGTGATGTCCACGCTCGACGTCGTCGCTTACGCGGGCGAGGAGTTCGGCGGCGTCCGCCCGGCCAACTTCCTTGACATCGGCGGCGGCGCTTCGGCTGAGGTAATGGCGAACGGGCTGGAAATCGTGCTTTCCGACCCGTCGGTGAGGTCGGTGTTCGTAAACGTATTCGGCGGGATCACGTCGTGCGACGCGGTCGCCAACGGCATCGTGTCAGCGATCGGCCTGCTGAACGAGCGCGGCGAGGCTGTCAGCCGCCCGATCGTCGTGCGGCTCGACGGCAACAACGCCGCCGAGGGCAGGCGGATACTTACCGAGGCGAACATTCCGGTCGTCGAGCAGGTGGCGACCATGGACGACGCGGCCCGCAGGGCCGCCGAGCTGGCCAGCCTGGCCTCGACGGGAGCATGAGATGGCGATCTTCCTGACCAGCGAGAGCCGGATCATCATCCAGGGCATCACGGGCTCAGAGGGCCGCAAGCACGGCGCCCGCATGATCGCGGCGGGGACCAAGGTGGTTGGCGGCACCAACCCGCGCAAGGCCGGGCAGGCCGTCGACCTAGGCGGCACCACCGTTCCCGTCTTCGGCACGGTCGCCGAGGCCATGGCAGAGACCGGCGCGGACGTCTCGGTGGTCTTCGTGCCTGAACAGGGCACCAAGGCGGCGGTCATCGAGGCCGTCGACGCGGCGATCGGCCTGTGCATTGTCATCACCGAGGGCATCCCCGTGCACGACTCGGCCGAGTTCTGGGCATATGCGAGCGACCGCGCCAACGTGACCCGCATCGTCGGGCCTAACTGCCCTGGCGTCGCCTCGCCGGGCAAGTCCAACGCGGGCATCATTCCCGCCGACATCACGACCGAGGGCCGGATCGGCCTGGTGTCGAAGTCGGGCACGCTGACCTATCAGATGATGTACGAGCTCAGGGACATCGGGTTCTCCACGGCCGTTGGCATCGGCGGTGACCCCATCATCGGGACCACCCATATTGACTGTCTTGCCGCGTTCGAGGCGGACGAGGAGACCGACGCGATCGTCATGATCGGCGAGATCGGCGGCGATGCCGAGGAGCGGGCGGCCGCGTTCATCGAGGCCAACGTCACCAAGCCGGTCGTCGCCTATGTCGCCGGATTCACCGCTCCTGAAGGCAAGACGATGGGGCACGCGGGCGCGATCATCTCGGGTTCTGCCGGTACCGCTCAGGCCAAGAAGGAGGCACTGGAGAAGGTCGGCGTCAAGGTCGGCCGTACCCCGAGCGGTACCGCCGGGCTGGTGCGCGAGTTGATGAGAGGCTGAGCCCGGCGCGCCTCCAACGAAGAGGCGCTCCCGGTTGTCAGTCTGGGGTTTGTGATGAGTTCAGCCGGGTCGGGCGCCGGCCAAGGCGGCCGCGGCAGATTGCTCAAGTCGCTGCCGGTTGCCGCGGTGCGGGTCGCGGCGACCGCCGCAGGCGCAGGGCTCGCGGCGATGACGATCCTGGTTCTTGTCGGCTGGATCGCCGCGCCGCACCCGGGCACCGGCCTGGGCGGCGTGCTGCGGACCGCTGCCGTGCTCTGGCTAGTCGCTCATCACGTCGCCGTCCAGGTCAAGGGCGCCGGACGGATCGGCATGCTGCCGCTCGGGCTCGTGATCATCCCCGGCTGGCTGCTCTGGAGGGCGGGCCGTTCGCTCGTCAAGAGCCAGGCGACGGCAGGGGCCAGGCACGTCTTTTCCCTGGCGCTGGCGGTGGCCGTGCCTTATGCGCTGATCGCCGGGGTGCTGGCCGTCGTCAGCCGTGCCTCGCTCGCGCGAGCGTCGGTACCTCAGGCGGTCCTGGCCGGCTTCGCCGTCGCGTTCGTCGCTACCTGGTTCGGCGGCGCCAGAGGTCTTACCTCCTGGCAGGCCCTGGCAGCCTCGATGAGCGTGCGGTCCCGCGCGGTACTGTCCGGCGCCACCGGTACGTTCGCCGTGCTCTCGGCGGCGGGCTTCCTTGCGACCGCGATCGCCCTCGCCAACCACGAGCGTCAGTTCAGCATGCTCTACAGCCAGCTCAATCCAGGGCTGATCGGAGCATTGCTGCTTTTGCTCGCCCAGCTTGCCTACCTGCCGAATGCTGTCCTGTGGGCGATCGCTTACCTGCTCGGCCCTGGATTCGCCGTCGGGGCGGGCACGGTCGTGTCCCCGACGGGCTCTGTGCTCGGCCGCGTGCCCGCGTTCCCGCTGCTAGCGGCCTTGCCGGGAGCACCGCACGCCTCGGGACCCGGCTGGCTGACCGCTATCGGGCTCGCGATCCCCTATCTCGCCGGGGCGCTCGGCGGGCTCATCGTCGTCCGGCTGGCGCCGCAGGTTCCGGTCGACGCCGCCGCTATCTGGGGTTTTTGCAGTGGTACGGGCTGCGGACTGGTGCTCGGCTTGCTGGCCGGGTTCGCGGGAGGACCGCTCGGTGACGGAAGGCTCTCGGCCGTTGGCCCTTCCGCCTGGCAGGTCGCCGTGGTCGGTGCGCTTGAGCTCGGAATCGCCTCTGCCGTCAGCGCGGGGGCGACGAGCTGGGTGCGAGGCGGTTCCCTTCGGCGTTCGGTGACGGTGCCCGCGCCGCCCCGGCCCCGGCCTGGCCCGGGCACCGGCCTCGGGGGCGATCAGAGAGCCGATGATCACGTGATCTTCCTGGACCGGTGGGCGGCCGATCATGAAGACGCGGACGAAGGTCGTCAGGCTAGGGCTCGCTCGGGCGGCCCTTCTGCCCTGCCCTGATGCCCTTTGGCTGACCTGCGGTTTAAGGGTTTTTAAGCGCGGAGGTGTCGAGGCCGATCGACTTATAGAACTGGGTCATGCAGGCCTTCTGGGCAGTGGAGTTCTGCGCCTGGCTGAGGCAGTTCACGTAGTTCGTGAGCTGTGTCGGGAAGGCCAGGTACGTCAGGAGGATCGGCACGGAAATCAGCATCCCGATCACGCCGAGCACGATGCCGCCGATGGCCCCCCTCGGCCGGTAAGAGTTTGTCTTGCGGGCCTTGACCAGCGCGGATATGCCGATCACGCAGGCGGCGAGCCCGATTAGCGCGCTGAAACTGAGCACGTAAACGCCCTTACGCAGGTCGGCGCTCAGGCCGAACAACGCGATCAGGCTCACCCCGCCGAAGACCAGTGCGGCGATTGCCCGTTGCCGCAGTTCGCGCTCGGGGACATTGGCGCGCTGCCTGACGCGGGGTGGCTGGTTCGGCTGCGGCCAGCCGGCCGGCTGGCGGCCAGGGCCCCGGCCTGGCTGATCGCCGGGGCCTGGCGGCTGGGGAGGCGGTTGCCCGTATTGGGGCCCGTGCGGAACGGGATCGCCGTAGCGGGGACCGGCCACAGGCGGCGGGGCTGGGTGATCGGCGGCGGGTCGGTGATCGGCGGTGCCGTTGGCCGGGTCGCTCTCGGGCTGCGGGTCGGCGAAAAACGGCCTTGGCCGGTCGCCGTCAGCCGTCCAGCCCTGGTCAGCCGGCTGGTCAGGGCTGCCGGGCGCTTGCGGCGGACTCTGGTCGGCGGACAGGGCCGTTCCTCCGGGAGGTGATGGCGTACTCGTGAACGGGTTCAGTTCTATTTCATCACTAACCCGCAAGCGGACAGTACCGCAGTAATGAGGCCCGGCTGTGACGCGCAGCCGGGCCCGAGGGTGGAACTACGGTGCGCCGGTCGCCGAGAGCTTGAAGGTCTGGGTATCCGTCTTGATGCCCTGCGGGTGCTTGCCGGTGAAGATCAGGGTGAACTCACTGAAGTACTGGCGGCCCGAGTGGTGCGGCCAGGCCTTGGCTCCCCAGAGCACGACCAGGATCGGGAAGTTGATGTACTTGCCAGACGCGCAGTTCGGCACGCAGTTGTTGACCTTGAGTGACCCGTTGCCGAACGCGTTCGACTTCCACGACGTCCACTTCAGGCCGGAAAAGAGCTGATTTGAGGGGTTGCAGAACGGTGCGTCGTAGGTGGCCGGCTTGACTGCGCCCTTGCCGTTGCACTGGACCAGCACTACTTGGGCTGAGCTGGCCGGGGCAGCCGGCTTGGCTGAGGCGGGTACGGCTACGAGGATGGCGGCCGCGGTCGCCGCTCCGGCCAGCGCTGCCACACCGGTAGTGATGGCAGACCTGGTAAGAGTGAACCTCATGGGGGCTCCTTTCAAGATCGGTCTTCTACTATGACGCCATCGGCGTCGAAACGGACAGAACCAATCCACGACGAGGGGAACTGATTCTGTGACCAGGCTGGCCATCAGCAGGGCGATCGTAAGCGTGTACGACAAGACAGGGCTTCCCGAACTGGCAGTTGCCTTGCATGAAGCCGGAGTAGAGATCGTGTCGACGGGGAGCACCGCGGCGGCGATCGCCGCCGCGGGCGTGCCAGTCACCCCGGTCGAGCAGGTGACTGGGTTCCCTGAGTGCCTCGGCGGACGGGTCAAGACGCTGCATCCAGGGGTGCACGCGGGGCTGCTCGCTGACGTGGGCGACCCCTCGCACGTCTCGGTGCTCGCGGAGCTGGGGATCGCGCCATTTCAGCTACTTGTTTCAAATCTGTATCCGTTCGAGGAGACGGTCTCGTCGGGGGCCGGGCCTTCAGAGGTGGTCGAGCAGATCGATATAGGCGGGCCGGCGATGACGCGGGCGGCGGCGAAGAACCACGCTCATGTCGCGGTGGTGACCAGCCCGGATGCGTACGGGTTCGTGATAGAGGCGCTGGCCGTCGGCGGGTTCACGCTTACTGAACGGCAGCGGCTAGCGGCGCTGGCCTTTGCGCGCACTGCCAGCTACGACGCGGCGGTCGCTTCCTGGTTCGCTTCTTCGTACGCTCCTGATCCGACGGCCGCTGAGAGCGGGTGGCCGGAGACGGTGGCGGCTACGTGGCGTCGCCACGAGGTGCTGAGGTACGGGGAGAATCCGCATCAGGGTGCGGCGCTCTACCTACCTGCCTCGCGCGGTGCTTTGGGCATCGCCTTGGCTGAGCAACTCAGCGGTAAGGCGATGTCTTACAACAACTACGTTGACGCCGACTCGGCCTGGCGCGCGGCCTACGAGTTCGACGAGCCGTGCGTGGCGATCATGAAGCACTCGAACCCGTGCGGGATCGCGGTCGCGGGTGATATCGCCTCGGCGCACCGGCTGGCGAACGAATGTGATCCTTCATCCGCCTTTGGCGGCGTGATCGCGGCTAACCGGATCGTCACCGTCGATCTGGCCGCGCAGATAGCAGAGGTCTTCACCGAAGTGATCATCGCGCCCGACTACGAGCCTGAAGCGCTCGAGGTGCTGAGAGCTAAGAAGAATCAGCGGTTGCTGAGGTGTCCTGGTCCGGTGGATGGCTCTGGTGGCGCGAGAGTGGAGTGGCGGCAGATCAGCGGAGGGCTGCTGATGCAGACGGCCGACCTCGCGAGCGAGCCGGGTGACCGGGCCTCGAGCTGGCAGCTAGCCGCCGGACCCGTGGTGGACGAGTCCGTGCTTGGCGATCTGGAATTCGCGTGGCGGGCGTGCCGGTCTGTCAAGTCGAACGCGATCTTGCTGGCATCGGGCGGTGCCTCGGTCGGGATCGGGATGGGCCAGGTCAACCGGGTCGATGCCGCTCGGCTCGCGGTTGCCAGGGCTGGAGCGCGAGCAGCAGGCTCCGTGGCGGCCAGCGACGCATACTTCCCGTTCCCTGACGGGTTCCTCGTTCTGGCAGAGGCTGGGGTGAGGGCGGTCGTCGAGCCGGGCGGGTCGATTCGCGACCAGCTAGTGATCGAGGCGGCGGATGCCGCCGGGGTAAGCCTGTACTTCACGGGAGTCCGGCATTTCTGGCATTAGGGCGGCCCGGTTAGAGCGCGTCCGGAAAGTGAACCCGTACAGGGTCGGGGGCTGGCGCTCGACCCTGTACGGGTTTCCGTTGGGATAAACGGGGTAAACCACGTATAACGGCATGAGAGTGAGCAGGAAACCCGTACAGGGTCGCGGGATCGCGGCGACCCTGTACGGGTTTGCTTTTCGGACCTACTCAAAAGACCCAAAACTACGCCTGCGGCTCACGATGTCGGACGTGAGACCAGCGCTCGGGCCGCCGCCTGGCGGCCGGGCCGCCCCGGCCGCCCCCGGGCCGCCCCCGGCCGGCCCCCGGCCGCTCGGGCCGCCCCCGGCCGCCCCCGGCAGCCCCCGGCCGCCCCGGCCGCCCCGCACAGCATCGCGG
>DATJLT010000154.1:0-2330 GCA_035509195.1 Streptosporangiaceae bacterium
AGCAGGCTGCCAACGTGGTCGGCGCGGAACGGCGGCGTGGTACGCATTTGCCTCAGTCCTCTTGAGTTCGTAGTTGCGGATAGCCGGTGTAGTTCTCGGCCAGCGACATGGCCGCGGCCCTTGACGAGACGACGTAGCGGAGCTGGGAAAGCTGGAGCGCGGTCTCCATCTCGTCCGCATCAGGCGTGCGGTGCAGCATGGTCGTCATCCACCAGGAAAAGTGCGTAGACCGCCAGACCCGGTTCAGGCAGGTCTTCGTATAGGAGTCGGCGAGTTCCGGCTTGCCGCGCACCAGGTGATCAAGGGCAGGGGCAAGGACAGCTACGTCAGCGATGGCAAGGTTCAGGCCCTTGGCGCCCGTCGGCGGGACGATGTGGGCGGCGTCGCCGGCCAGGAACAGGCGGCCGTACCGCATCGGGGCGGCGACGAAACTGCGCATCGGCGTGATGCTCTTGTCGAGCACGTCGCCTTCCGCAAGCGTCCAGCCGGGCAGTGAGAACCGGTGCTGCAGTTCGTCCCAGATCCGGTCGTCTGGCCAGTTCTCGATCGACTCGTCGGGGTCAACCTGCAGGTACAGGCGACTGACCGCGCAACTGCGCAGGCTGTGCAGCGCGAACCCGCGATCATGGCGGGCGTAGATTAGCTCATCGGTCGACGGCGGCACGTCGGCGAGGATCCCCAGCCAGGCGTACGGGTACTCCCGTTCGGTAATCGTCAGCAGGCCGTCAGGGAACGCGGGCCGGCAGATCCCGTGAAAGCCATCGCAGCCGGCGATCGCGTCGCACTCCAGTTCTACCCTGGTTCCGTCGGACCTCGTGTAACGAAGGACCGGCTGATCGGAATCGAGATCGTCGACTTCGGTATCGGAGACTTCGAACTCGATAACACCGCCATCGGTGATTCTTTGCAGAATCAGATCTTTGACTACTTCAGTTTGCGCGTAAACCGTGACGCTGCGGCCGCCGGTCAGCTCCTTAAAATCAATATGATGGCGTTCCCCGGCGAACTGCAGGTAAATGCCACCGTGTTCAAGTCCTTGCTCGTCGAGCCGAGAGGCCAGGCCAGTCTCGCGCAACAGCCGCACGCTGCCGTCCTCGAGCACGCCTGCCCGCTGCCGCGCCTCGCAATACTCGCGGCTGCGGATCTCGATGACCACGGAGTCGATGCCGCGCAGCGCGAGCAAATGCGAAAGCAGCAGGCCAGCCGGGCCCGCACCGACGATTCCGACCTGAGTCCTCACGGTGTTCGCGGCGCCTAGAACGGGTAGGGCGCGATATCGCCGCGAATCGTCACCCAGCGGGTATCGGTGAACGCATCCAGGTTGGCAGAGCCGCCGAATCTCGCGCCGGTGCCCGACGCCCTGATGCCGCCGAACGGGGTATTAGGCGAGTCGTCCACGGTCTGGTCGTTGATGTGGACAATGCCGGTCGGGATCTTGCGCGCCAGTTCCAGGCCGCGCATGACGTCCTTGGTGAGAATGCCGAGCGACAGGCCGTACTCTGATTCTGCGGCGAGCTTGGCGACCTCGTCGAAATCAGAGAAACGGACCACAGGGGCGACGGGTCCGAACACCTCGCTGGCGTACGCCGGCATCGAGGGGGCGACCTCGGCGAGTACGGTCGGCTTGTAGAACAGGCCCTCGTAGGTACCGCCCGCAGCCAGTTTCGCGCCCGCGTCGACCGAGCCGGTGACGAGCGAGTGGACCTTGTCGCGCTGGCGCTCGTCGATGATCGGACCCAGGGCCACCTGGCCGGTGACGGGATCGCCGACGGGGAGATGGCTGGCTTTCTCCGCGAGGCGGGTCACGTAGTCGTCGTAGATCGCGTCCTGCACGATGTGCCTGCCCGTAGTCATGCAGATCTGACCCTGGTGCAGGAACGAACCCCAGGCGCCCGCCGAAGCCGCCTTGTCCAGGTCGGCGTCGTCCAGGATGATCAGGGCGGAGTTGCCGCCAAGCTCCAGATGCACGCGCTTGAGGTGCTGCCCGGCCAGGGCGCCGACCTTGCGGCCTGCCGCCGTCGAGCCGGTGAAACTGATCACCGAGATAAGCGAGTCGGTGACCATGGACTCGCCCACGTCAGGACCGCCGGGGAGAACGTGCAGCAGGCCGGCTGGCAGGCCGGCCTCCTCGAAGACGCGGGCGAGCACGACGCCTCCGCAGACCGCGGTGCGGGGATCGGGCTTGAGCACGACCGCGTTGCCCAGCGCGAGCGCCGGGGCGACCGAGCGGATCGCGAGGATCTGCGGGAAGTTGAACGGGCTGATCACGCCCACGACGCCGACGGGGACGCGCTCGGCAAAGCTCAGGTGCGGCTGCTCGCTGGGAAGCA
>DATJLT010000155.1:0-2314 GCA_035509195.1 Streptosporangiaceae bacterium
GCTACGACTCGACGGCTACCGCGCTCTCGGTGCACCGCAGCACGCTCAAATACCGGCTCAGGCGCATCCGCGAGGTATCCGGCTACGACCTCAGCAGTCCTGACACGCAGTTCAATTTGCAACTGGCGACTCGGGCATGGCGGACATTGCAAGCGCTGCGGCAGGCCTGACCAGGCCTGCTGTCATGGCCTGTCCTGCCAGGACAGTGGGTTAGCCCGGACGGGACGGTGCGCTCCGGCGTCGCCATCGCCAATGCTGAGGCGATCACTGCAACGAAGCGAGGTGCATGCAATGAGCTTCAGCGTTGACTCGCAGACCTATGTGCATGATCTGGAAGAGCAGCTGAGGCTGATCCTCTTCGGGGGCGGCGGCTCGCCCGACGCGCAGGCAGCGGTGCTGCTCGTGCGCGGCGCGCTGGCCGATGGCGATCGCAGCAGGGCCGCCTGGCTGGCCAAGTCAACCCAGCAGCTAGCGGAGGCCAGGCCAGGTCACCGCGACATGGCCGCCGCTGCCGCGCACGCCCGCGGCCTGGTCGACAGGGACTCAGCACGTCTGGAGCAGGCGGCCGGCACCTACACGGCTCCGCTGGCACGAGCGAAGGCGACTGAGGATGCTGGCCTGGCGTGGGCGGACCGGGGCAATCAGGACAACGCGGTGGCATGGCTGCGCGAGGCATATGCGCTGTACGAACAGCTTGGCACGGTCGGCTCGATGGCTCGCGTCAGATCGCAGCTACGCGCCGCCGGAGTACGGCTGCACCACTGGAAACGAGCCGACAAACCCGCTTACGGCTGGGAGAGCCTGACTGAGACCGAGCAGCGGATCGCGGACCTGGTGGCTCAGGGACTCAGCAACCGGCAGGTGGCGGCCCGGCTGTTCCTGAGCACGCACACCGTCGCGTTTCATCTGCGGCATATCTACTGGAAGCTGGACGTCAACTCGCGGGTGCAGCTAGCCAGGCTGGCAGCCGAGCAAGCTCAGATGGAGTCAGCGTTAACCGGGGCCGGGAGTCGGCAGGCACTACCCGGTCTGTGGATGTGGCCGCTGGCCAGGCAGAGCAATGTGTTGCGGAGGAAGAGGCACACGAACCTCTTAGTGCAGGAGGCCTGTCATGGCGATGCTTCCCGCCCGCGGCACCAGGCGGTCACTGATCAGCGCCGACCCGACGCGGGAGATCGAGGACATCTACGAGCGCATGGGGCAACTGGTAAACGCCGCATTCGGAGATCTTGGTGCGGTTCCTGTTGATATGCCGTGGATACCCGCCGCTGACCTGACCGAGACCGACGACGCCTACGCAGTGCACGTCGAACTGCCAGGGGTGCAGAAGGACCAGCTGGACGTAGAGGTTTTCGACCGGGAGTTGCGGATCAACGGCGAGATCAAAGAGCAGCCGAACGGCCGGCGTCATCGCAGCTCGCGGCGGACTGGCCGGTTCGAGTCCCGGACCGTCTTCCCCGGCGACATCAAGGCGAGCGGGGTCCGTGCGGAGCTTGCCGATGGCGTGCTGACGATCACCGTGCCGAAGTCGGAGGCAGCCAAGCCCGCGAGGGTCGAGGTCACCGCGAAGAAGTAAGCCGCCCTCCGACACTGCCGAGCTAGAACCCCCGGGAGGTAGGAATGGCAAAGGCAGTCGGGATCGATCTCGGCACAACAAACTCGGTGATCGCCGCAACGGAGGATGGCAAGCCGACGGTCATCCCGAACGCCGAGGGATCGAGGACGACGCCGTCGGTTGTGGCGTTCACGCCGCAGGGCGAACGGCTCGTAGGCCAGCTAGCGAGGCGGCAGGCAATCCTGAATCCGAAGGGGACCATCTACTCGGCGAAGAGGTTCATCGGGCGGCGTTACAGCGAGATCCAGAGTGAGCTCGCTGCCGTCTCTTACGACGTAGTGCCGGGTCCGGACGACATGGCCCGGTTCAAGATCGGCGACAAGCTGTACGCGCCCGAGGAGATTTCCGCCCTCGTGCTGCGCAAGCTGGCGGAGGACGCCGCGAAGTTCCTGGGCGAGAAGGTCAACGAGGCGGTCATCACCGTTCCTGCCTACTTCAACGACGCCCAGCGCCAGGCGACCAAGGACGCCGGCCGCATCGCCGGGCTTGAGGTGCTGCGGATCATCAACGAGCCGACGGCCGCCGCGCTGGCGTACGGGCTTGACAAGAAGGGCAACGAAACCGTCCTGGTCTTCGATCTCGGCGGCGGGACGTTCGACGTGAGCATCCTCGACATCGGTGAGGGGGTCGTCGAGGTGCGTGCCACGGCCGGCGACACGCACCTTGGCGGCGACGACTTCGACCGCAGGCTGGTCGACT
>DATJLT010000156.1:0-10350 GCA_035509195.1 Streptosporangiaceae bacterium
TTCGAGGTGATCGAGTTCGGCTGGCTCATTGTCCTGTCGCTGATGCTGGCCGGCCTGGTCGTGGTGCTGATCAGCCGCCGCCGGGCAGCGTGAGGGGAGACCTGAGTGATGACTACGGTGACCACCCCGGCGGCGACCGGCTACAGCCGCTCGCCGCGGAACCTCAGCCTGGCCTGGAATACCTGGCGCAGGCACCGTCTCGCGGCCCTGCTGATCGCGGCGGCAATGGTGCTCGGCACCGGTGCCGTGCTGCTGAGCGGACGCCAATACGACAGAATGTGAAATTTACCTGCTATTCACGGACGCTTGACGCGCGAAGTCCTTACCTGTGCTTGATCACCTGGGTGTTCTGGGACAGCGGCGCCTTACCTGGCCATAATCTGGCCATGTGCGGGAAATCTCAATCTTCAGCGGCAGTGCTCACCGGGACCTGGCGGCCGAGATCTGCGGGCACCTGGGCGTGCCTCTGCACCCGGCTACGATCCGCCGCTTCGCGACCGACTGCCTGGAAGTGCAGTTGCAGTCGAACTGCAGGGAACGCGATGTCTTCCTGATCCAGCCGCTGTCGGCCCCGGTGCAGGAACACCTCGTGGAACTGCTGCTGATGCTGGACGCCGCCCGCGGGGCATCGGCAGCGCGAGTGACCGCCGTGATCCCGCATTACGCGTACGCCCGGTCAGATAAGAAGACCATGCCGAGGGTCTCGATTGGCGGGCGGCTGGTCGCCGATCTCCTGGTGACCGCCGGAGCGAGCCGGGTCCTCATGATGACGCTGCACTCGCCTCAGGTACATGGCTTCTTCTCGGTGCCAGTCGATCACTTGCATGCCCTGCGCGAGATCGCCGCCCACTTCCGTACCCAGGACCTGGCCAACTCGGTCGTCGTCTCGCCCGACCTCGGCAACGCCAAGCAGGCGGCCGCCCTGGCCACCATGCTCGGCCTCCCGGTCGCGGCCGGCGCCAAGACCCGGCTGAACGATGAGGAAGTGAACATCACCTCGATCATCGGCGACGTGGCGGGCCGCAACGTGATCGTCCTCGATGACGAGATCGCCAGGGGTACCACGATCATCGAGATCCTCGCCAAGCTACGGGAGCGGGGCGCGCGCTCGGTCAGGATCGCCTGCACGCACGGCCTTTTCTGCGACGGCGCGCTGAAGCGCATCGCCGCCTGGCCAGAGGTGCAGCAGATCGTGTGCACCAACACCGTCGCCATCGCCGACTCTGAGCACGACGAGAAACTGCACGTCATCTCCATCGCCCCCGCCCTCGCCGAAGCGATCAGGCGGATACACGAAGGCGAGTCCGTCAGCGCCCTTTTCGACCCCCACTAGAGGGCTCCGCGCCGCACGTAACAGCAACTGTGGCTCGCTGATGCTGTCCGGCGGCGCACGGCTGCCGCAACGATGGAACTTCGCTGTCGCAGGAACAGCATCTCCGGGCCACCGTTGCTGCCGCCGTCGCCATGCGAACCGCATCGGTGGACGTCCGTTGCTGTTGGGCAGCAGGTCCTCAGGTGCCCGCGGCGCGGCGTTCGGCGATGGTCTGGTCGTTCGCCGACCAGTGAGTGGCGGGAACCTCGCGGATCACGACCCGCACGCCGACGGGGTCGGCGTCGATCGTGCTCACGACCGCCTCGTGCAGTGCGTGCATCAGGGCGCGGAGTTTGTCAGGAGAGCGGCCCTCGATGAGGGTGACGTCGACGAACGGCATCAGGAGCCTTTCACGGTAGCGGAGTTGGTACCTATCTTCCCGGAAAGACGCCCGTGTGCCGCACTCCGGTTGTTGTTACTAGTAGTCACATTGTGATAGCAAGGAGTGACGAACCGCTAGGCAGTCGGGGGTGCGGAAGTGTCTGGTTCAGTACGGCTTGCGACAATTTTGCTGACCGATCTTGTCGGTTCGACCAAGCTGGCCGCGCAGATCGGGCCGGCCAAGGCTGACGAGCTGAGGGACGAGTTCTTCTGCGTGATCCGCGAAGCGGTCATTTCGGCGGGCGGGACCGAGTTCAAGAACAGCGGCGACGGCCTCTGGGTCGCGTTTGACTCGGCATCCGCCGCCGCCGGCTGCTCGGTGCTCATCCATCAGCTCATCGAGCGCAGGTACCGCCACTCCGAGCACCGCCTTCAGGTGCGGATCGGCCTGAGCGCGGGGGAGTCGACCATCCAGGACGGCGACTACCACGGCATGCCGTCAGTCGAGGCGGCCAGGCTCTGCGACCTGGCCCCGGCCGACGGCACGCTGGTGACGGCCGCCGTGCGGTTGCTTGCTGGCCGCGCGGAAGGAGTTGAATTCGAGCCGGCCGGACCCATGGAGCTCAAGGGCATCCCCGAGCCGGTCGAGGTTTTCGCCGTCCCCTGGCGGCCGCTCGAGCCCGAGGCGGTGCCACCGGCCGAGGAGGGCCGCGCGCCGCTCCCTTCTGCCCTGCGGAGCGTGCCTGCCATCACCTACGTCGGCCGCCACGACGAGCGCGCCAGCATCGAGCGGGCCAGGGAGGTCACCCAGGAGGGCCGCCGCGAGGTCGTGCTGATCTCAGGCGAGCCGGGAATCGGCAAGACCAGGCTGGCGTCCTACTCCGCGCACTCGGCGCACGGCGCGGGATTCACCGTCGCCTGGGGCGCCTGCTCACAGGAACTGTCCGCGCCCTACGAGCCGTGGATTCAGGCCTGCACTCACCTGGTCAGGCACGCTCCTGGCGAGATGCTGGCCGGCCTCGCCGAACGGCAGGGCGGCGAGCTGAGCAGGCTGGCGGGCAACTTCGCGAGGCGCGTGCCCCAGGCGCCGCAGCCACGGACTGCCGACCAGGAGACGGAGCGGTTCCTGCTGTTCGACGCCGTCGCCGGATTTTTCGCGCAACTCGCCGCCGACGCGCCCGTCTGCCTGGTGCTCGACGACTTCCAGTGGGCGGACGCCCAGTCCATCGCCCTGCTCAAGCACGTCGCTAAGACCGTCGAGCATGAGGCACTGATGATCCTGGTCACCTACAGGGACAGCGATCTCGGCCGCAGCCATCCGCTGACCGGGGCACTCGCCGACCTGCACAGGATCACCGACGTCACCAGGCTGAACCTGCGCGGGCTCGGTCCTGTGGAGGTCGCCGAGGTCATGAAGGCCGTCACCGGGCGCCAGCTAGGCGAGGCTGACCTTGCCCTCGCTCACCAGATCGCGGCGGAGACCGACGGCAACCCGTTCTTCGTCGGCGAGATCGTCAGGCACCTGCGGGACACAGGCACCTTTGACGAGCTTTCCAGGCATCGCTCAGCACGGCCTGGCCTGCCGGAAAGCGTCAGGGACGTGATCGACCGGCGAGTCGAGAGCCTCGGCGAGGAGTCAAGCGAGGTTCTCACTACGGCAGCCGTCATCGGCCGCACGTTCGACGTGGAGCTGCTGTCCAGGGTGGCCGACGTAAGCCCGGGAAGGCTGCTTGACCTGCTCGAGACGGCGGTAAGCGCGACCGTGCTCACCGAGTCCGCCGAGGACGTCGGGCAGTTCAGCTTCGCGCACGGCCTGATCAGCCAGGCGCTCTACGAGAGCCTCGGAACCACCAGGCGGGCCTGGACCCATCACCGGGTCGCGACCCTGCTCGAGGAACTGCGCCGCGACGATGCAGGCGCGCAGGCCGAAGCTGTCGCGCATCACTGCCGTGCCGGGCGCTGGGAAATGGCGGAACTGGCACCCGAGCAGGCACGCGAGTCGTTCGCACGCGCACACTCCATCGCCACCGCGAGGTAGGGAGGGCACAGATGACGCAAGCGGGCATCCGCCTGCTCGATGGCCCTGGCAGCCAGGTCATCGTCCAGGGCCACGTCCTGGTAGCCGGCTCGCCGCTGCCGATGGGCTACGTCAGGCTGCTGAACGCCGACGGCGAGTTCGTCGCGGAGGTCGCCCTGGGCACAGACGGGGCGTTCACGTTCTACCCGGCACCGGGAAGCTGGACGGTGCGGCTGCTCGCGCCGGGCGGCCTGCGGGCCGAGCGCACGGTCTCCGCGCAGGCCGGGATGATCACCGACGTCGAGCTAGCCGTCTGAGCCAGCGGCCGCCCAGGCGGCGATCTGAGCGCGGCTGTTGACGCTTAGCTTGCTCATGATGTTGGCGACGTGCCTGGCCGCGGTCGCGGTCGTGATGCCGAGCTCGTCGCCGATCGCGCGGTTGCTGTTGCCGGCCGCGACCAGGCGGATGATCTGAAGCTCACGCGCGGTCAGGTCGCGGCCCGCCTGCCCGTCTTGGCCGGCCACTACTAGGCGCGGGCGCCCGTTGCGGAGTGCAAGCGACACCGCCTCATCGCCGGAAAGACTTGAGCCTTCCGCCCAAAGAGCATCGCGGACGCCCTCTCCGAGCGCCTCGGCCGCCGTCATGACCCGGCCTAGCCGGCCGGCCGGAGTTTCCGGCAGCCCAGCCTCCGCGCGCAGCGCCGCCGCGGCAGCCGCCAGGCGTACGGCCATGCCCGCGTCGCCCTCGTGGCTGGCCAGCACGGCGAACGAGTCCAGACCCCTGATCACGCCGATCCTGCTGCCCGCAGACTGGCTCAGCTCCAGGCTGCCGCCGAAGTACTCCCTGGCGGAGGCAAGGTCGCCCTGGCTGATCGCGACCCGGCCCAGCCCGGCGAGGCAGCGCGCGATCTCGTGCTTGGCGCCGATCTCGCGCAGGATGCCGAGCGCCTCGCTGTAATACCGCCCGGCCTCTGCTGCCTGACCGGTGACGCGCGCCAGGTCGCCGAGGCCGAGCAGTCCTCGCGCCGCGCCCCACTGCTGGTCGATTTCCCGCATGATCGCCAGCGCCGTCCGTGCCTGCTCTTCCGCGGCGCCGAAGTCGCCGCGGAACGCTGCCACCGTGCCGAGCGTGCCCCACGCGTACCCCTCGCTCCACCGGTCGCCGCCGCGCTGCGCCGTGACCAGCGCCTCGCCTGCACGTGTTTCGGCCTCGTCGAGGTCGCCGTGATGCAGCGCCACTTCCGCCAGGAGGTTCAGCGCGGACGCGGCCCAGAACCCCGGCCCGTCGTCCTGGCAGAGCGGCAGGCCCCGGAGGGCGTAATCGCGGGCCTGGTCAGGATCGGTCGCCATCGCGAGCTGTGCACGGGCCACCAGCGCGCGGCCGACCACGTGCCCGGGCAGCCCGGCGGTGCCGAGCGCGAGGAAGTCGTCCATCCAGCGCGCGCCCTCAGCCGAGGAGCCCTCCACGATCCAGACCGGCCGCATCGAGACGCACATCCGCAGCCCGGTTTCCCTGTCCCCGAGCGCGAGTGCCCGCCGGAGCACGCTGCGCATGTTGGCACGGTCGGCGCCGAACCTGTGGATCGACTCCACCCGCGCCGACCAGGGCGCCGGCACCTGCGCCATGCCTACCTGCGCGAGCTCCTCGCTGACGGCCAGCGCGTGGTCCCTGAACCGGTCGAGCAGCCAGTCTTCCTCGCCCGCCTCGGCCAGCCGCTCTGCCGCGTAACCGCGTACCGTGTCGAGCATCCGGTACCTGGTCTTGCCCTCGCCCTCCGGCTCGGCGATCACCAGGGACTTATCCGCGAGCGCGGTGAGCAGGTCGAGGATCATGGCCTCGTCGATCACGTCGCCGTCGGTGGTATCGCCGTCGGCGCAGACATCCTCCGCCATCTCGAGCAGCCAGCCGGCGAACACGGACAGCCGCCGCAGCAGGATCTTCTCTTCCGGCCCGAGCAGGTCATAGCTCCAGTCGATGGCGGCACGCAGCGTGCGGTGCCTGGCGGGGGCGTTCCTGTCGGCCGAGTTGAGCAGCCTGAACCTGTTGCCGAGCCTGGCCGCGATCTGCTCCACGGTCAGCGCCCGAACCCAGGCGGCGGCAAGTTCGATGGCCAGCGGCAGGCCGTCGAGCGCACGGCAGATGTCTGCGACGGCGCCGAAGTTGGCCGGGGAAACCCTGAACCCTGGCTTGGCGGCCGCCGCCCGCTCGCCGAACAGCGTGACCGCGTCGGACTGGCCCGCCGCCACGGGCGGCAGCGGCAGTTCGGGCAAGGACAGCGGCGGTACCTGCCAGACGGTCTCGGCCGCGACCCGCAGGGGCTCGCGCGACGTCGCGACGATCCGCAGGCCAGGGGAGGCAGCGAGCAGCCGCTGGGCGGCCTGGGCGCATGCGTCGATCAGGTGCTCGCAGGTATCCAGGCAAAGCAGTAGCTGCCGTGACCGCAGCGCGCCTGCCAGGGTCGCCAGCAGCGGCCTTCCCGGTTCCTCGGTCACGCCGATGGCCGCCGCGATCCGCGAGGGGACCAGCTCAGCCTGATGCAGGTCGGCCAGTTCCACCAGCCAGGCGCCGTCCGCGTAGCCGGGCGCCAGCTCAGCGATCAGGCGCATGGCGAGCCTGGTCTTGCCGATGCCGCCGGCTCCGCACAAGGTCAGGGCGCGGGCGCTGCCCGCGAGCGCGCGGAGCTCGGCGAGCTCACGGTCACGGCCGATAAACGGCGTGAACTCGGCGCCGGCATCTCCGCGAATAACTGGTTCCATTGATCGATGCCCGGATTTCCCGCCAGTCGCTGAATTGCTGCCTGCATAAGGGACCGAAAGCCCACGGTAATGCCAGGCGGGTCATTCAGGCCAGTGTCTGGCCGCTCGCTTTCTGCTCAAGCGCGAGCAGGTAACGCTTGCGGTCAAGACCGCCGCCGTAGCCGGTGAGGCTGCCGTTGGCGCCCACGACCCGGTGACAGGGCACCACGATCGAGACCGGGTTGCGCCCGTTGGCCAGGCCGACCGCGCGCGAGGCCGACGGCTGGCCGATCCGCCTGGCCAGCTCGCCGTAGGAGATCGTCTCGCCGTAGGGGATGTCGCACAGCGCTGCCCAGACGGTGCGCTGGAATCCGGTGCCCGTCATGCTGAGCGGCAGGTCGAAGGACGTCAGGTCGCCGGCGAAGTACGCGCCGAGCTGACCTTCCGCCTCCGCGAGCACTGCGTCGTCGCCGACGCTGCCCAGATGCCCGAGCGAGGCAGGCTCGGGCTCATGCCCGCGAACCTCCATGTAGAGGCCGGCCAGCTTGCCGTCGTCCGCGACGAGGGTCAGCGGCCCGATCGGGCTGGCGATCACGGCGTGAACCAGCGAGCCCGCGCGGGTGCTGGCGGTGACTGTCATCAGAGATTTCCCTTCATCTTTCCTATCCTGCCGTTTTCTCAGGCGGCGGGAAGCCGGTTGATGGCGTGGTCGGTGACGGCCCACAGGTACTGGACCGCGTACCCGCGCCAGGGCCGCCAGGGCTCGGCGCGCCTGATCAGCGCGGCGGGGGAGCCGGGCAGGCCGAGCTTTCCCGCCGCGTGCCTGACGCCCAGGTCGGTCGCGGGGAACGCGTCGGGGTCTCCGAGTCCCCGCATCGCGATCACCTCGATCGTCCACGGCCCGAGCCCTGGTATCTCAGCGAGCTGCCTGCGGGCACGCTGCCAGTCAGCGCCGGTGCCCAGGTCGACGTCTCCTGCGGCGATCGCCGCGGCGAGCGCGGTCACGGTCCGCTTCCTCGCCTCAGGCATCGCGAGCACGTCTTCTGCGCCGGCGTCCGCGATGGCCGCAGGATCGGGAAACAGCCTCGTGAGGCCGCCGCCCGGATCGGTGACCGGCTCGCCGAGCCGGTCCGCCAGCCGCGCCGCGTGCGTGCGTGCGGCCGCCGTCGATACTTGCTGGCCGATAACGGCCCTGATCGCGAACTCCGGCCCGTCGGCCGTGCGCGGGATCCTGCGGCCCGGCGCCTTGGCGATGAGCGGGGCGAGCGCCTCGTCTCCGCCGAGCCGCCCGGCGACCGCGACCGGGTCGGCGTCCAGGTCAAGCAGCCGGCGGCAGCGGCTGATCGCCATCTGCAGATCGCGGAGATCGGCCAGCGCGAGCTGGCAGGCAACGTACTCGGGAGCAGGCGCGAGGGCAACGATCCCCGGCCCGTGCCGAAGCCGCAGGGTGCGGCGGTAGCTGCCGTCACGCCATTCCTCCACGCCTGGCACGGCCGTGGCCGCGAGATGGCCGAACAGGTTGTCTGGGCACATCGGCAGCCGGAAAGGCAGCCGCAGCGAAAGCACCCCGAGGGACGAACCCGCGGTAGCCGTTGCCCCTGCGGCCCGGTTCCTCAGCTCGGTCGGCGACAGCGCGAACACCTCGAGCACCGTGTCGTTGAACGTCCTGATCGTCGGGAACCCGGCCGCGAACGCGATGTCACCCATCGGCAGGGCCGTCGTCTCGATCAGCAGCCGCGCGGTCTGCGCTCGCTGCGCCCGCGCCAGGGCCAGCGGCCCGGCACCGAGCTCGGCCCGCAACTGCCGCTCGACCTGGCGCACGCTGTACCCGAGCCTCGCCGCCAGCCCGGCGACGCCCTCCTTGTCCACGACACCGTCAGCTATGAACCGCATCGCCCGCGCGACCAGGTCAGCACGTTCGTTCCACTCGGGCGAACCGGGGCTGGCGTCAGGACGGCACCGCTTGCAGGCGCGGAACCCGGCCTGCTGAGCCGCCGCGGCGCTGGGAAAGAACCGCATGTTCCCCGGCTTCGGCGTGTTAGCGGGGCAGCTCGGCCGGCAGTAGATCCCGGTCGTGAGTACAGCCGTGAAGAACCAGCCGTCGAACCTGGCGTCCTTGCTCTGAACCGCCCCGATACAGCGCTCCTTGTCCTCATGCACCTAGCCAGCATCCCCGCTAACCAGGCCCGGAGCTAGCGAAAAAACGACATCGTTAGCTCGCCGCGCCGATGGCTCCCTGAGGCTCCGCATCGAGCCGGAGTTATTTGCGCCGTGCGCAAATTTGCGCGTCCCGAAAATTTCTTTTACTCTTCTGGCTGTGAGTACCGCGCCGGCCGAGCGCCTCTCCGTGTGGGAGCAGCCTGATCTCGACGAGATACGGCAGCATCTACGGGAAATGCTGCGCAAGCCGGAGAGCCTGCGCGAGCGGAAGAAACTGGCGACGCGGCGCGCTCTCGGCATCGCGGCGATGCGGCTGGCGATCGAACGCGGGCTGGAGAACGTCGTCGTCGACGACATCGCGGCCGCGGCCGGCGTCTCGCCCCGCACCTTCAACAACTACTTTGCCAGCAAATACGAGGCGATCTGCTCGCTGAGCATGGATCGCAGCCGCCTGATCGGCTGGGCGCTGCGCCGGATGCCTGACGGCATGCCGCTGCTCGATGCGATCACCAGCGCCGTGCTGGGAGGACCATTCGGCGCGGCCGAGGAACCGCCTGACCGGGAGTGGCTCGAAGGCATCAAGCTCGTCACCAGGTCTCCCGAGCTCCAGGGCGAATACCTGCGTACGCTGCACGCTACCCAGACCGCGCTGACGGAGACCATCGCCGACCGGATCGGCGCCGATCCGCGCGCTGACATGCTCCCGATGGTGCTCGCCGGGGCTGTCACGGCCGCCGTGCAGGTAGCGATGAATCGCTGGATGACCGCCGACCCGCCGATCGCGCTCGCGCCGCTGATCAGGCAGGCGCTCGCGCAACTCAGGGACCTGCTACCCACGGTAACGCTGTCAGCGAATCCAGTTGCGAATAACGGGCCGGACGCTCATCCTTGCCAAGGCCAGCCAGAAACCGCCGAACCCTCTGCGAGTGACCCTTGCTGATCAGATTGCTCAGAACGCACCTGCGGCCGTACCGCAGGGACTTGCAGCTCCTGGTAGTGCTGCAGCTCGTGCAGACGCTGGCGACCCTGTACCTGCCGACGCTGAACGCCGACATCATCGACAACGGCGTGATCACGGGCAACACCCACTACATCCTGGAGACCGGCGGTTTCATGCTGCTGGTCGCGCTGGCTCAGATCATCTGCTCGGTCGGCGCGGTGTTCTTCGGCGCCAGGACGGCGATGGCACTCGGCCGCGATATCAGGCAGTCGGTGTTCTCGCGTGTCAGCGACTTTTCTGCCCGTGAGGTCGGGCACTTCGGCACTCCGTCGCTGATCACCAGGAACACCAATGACGTGCAGCAGGTGCAGATGCTCGCGCTGATGACCTTCACGCTGATGGTCACCGCGCCGATCATGTGCATCGGCGGGATAATCCTCGCGCTGAACCAGGACGTTCGGTTGTCGTCGCTGCTGCTGGTCTCCGTGCCCGCGCTCGGCATCATCGTGACGCTCATCATCTCCCGTATGCGCCCGCTGTTCAGGAAGATGCAGGAGCGGATCGACGAGATCAACCGGATCATGCGCGAGCAGATCACCGGAGTCCGGGTGATCAGGGCGTTCGTGCGCGATTCGAGCGAGCGGGCGCGGTTCGGCGCGGCCAACGCCGACCTTTACGAGGTCGGCCATTTCAGCACGCCTTCGCTGATCACCAGGAACACCAATGACGTCCAGCAGGTGCAGATGCTGGCGCTGATGACGTTCACGCTGATGGTCGCGGCGCCGATCATGTGCGTCGGCGGCAT
>DATJLT010000157.1:0-3456 GCA_035509195.1 Streptosporangiaceae bacterium
GGCGGGATATCGAAGATCTGGCCGCGGAACTCGAAGTACCCGCCTGCGGACAAGCCGCGAACGATGGCAAGCGATTCGTCCATTCGCTGCCCGCGGCCCTGCCACGGCACGCCGAGCACCTCGTAGTCCTCTCGCCACGGACTCGATCCGACGCCGAGCACCAGGCGGTTGTTGGTCAGCACCGCGGTGGAAGTGACCTGCTTGGCGACCAGTACCGGGTGGCGGACCGGAAGCTTGAGCACGAACGTGATGAACCTCAGGCGCTGCGTCACAGCGGCGAGGAACGGAATGAGCGAGAACGGCTCGAGGAACGGCTTGTCCTCCAGGAACTCGCGGGTGCCATCCGGGTTGAACGGGTACACGCTGCCGGACTGCGCCGGATAGCAGATGCTGTCCGGGATCACCATCGAGTCGTACCCGGCGTCCTCTGAGGCGGCGGCCAGCGGCGCATAGAAGGACGGGTCTGTCATCGACTCGGCGTAGCAGAAGCGCACGTAACCTCCGGCGACGTCAGCGGTCCTGCGGCGAGACGAGCGCGCGGGCGCAGGTTGACCGGTTGCAGTAGAACATGTTCTTGTTTGCGTTGGAAGTCAATCAGATCTGAAAGCTGGATGACATGGACCTTGCCGCGCTGGAAGAGATCCGCCAGGTGAAGTACCGCTACCTGCGCTGCGTCGATCTGAAGCGATGGGACGAGATCGAGGACGTGTTCACCGCAGACGCCACCGCCGACTACGGCACGCATGCGGCAGGCCGCCCGCTGAACTTGCGCGGCCGCGACGAGATCGTCAAATACCTGCGTGACAACCTCGGCCCGGACATCATCACAGTGCACCGGTGCGGGCAGCCAGAGATCAAGATCGAAGGCGATAAAGCATCGGGAACGTGGTCCTTCGAAGACACGGTGATCGCCACGGAACACCGCGTTCTGATCAAGGGGGCCGCGTTCTACGAGGACACCTACGAGCGCGGCGCGGATGGCAAGTGGCGGATCTCGCACACCGGCTACCAGCGGATCTACGAGACCATGAACTCCCTTGACGACAGCCCGTCGCTGCGCTTCACCGACAACATGTGGGCGCCGAAGAAGGTCAGCTGACGTGGTACTGGCTGATGGGGGCGCATGCTCCCGAAGCCGGTCATTGACGGTAGTTAGAACGTGTTCTACGTTTGGTCGGGCCGGTTCGATGCCGGGTCGCCAGTGTCGCCGGCCCGGCGCCCGCCAGCTCGCCTGATTCGGGGAAGGTCGCCGTGCTCACCCAGTCGTTCGCTGAGGCGGTAGCCGAGGCGGAGAAGCTCATCGCCGCCGCGCCGCACGTGACGACCGACCAGGACCTGGCCGAAGGTTACGACTACCTGGCTGGCAGCATTCAGGGGTCGCTGCACCTGGCCTGGGCTTACCAGCGCGACTTCCCGTACTTCGTCCAGTCCACCGGTCCGTACACCAAGATGGGGCTGGACAACCCGGACACGCTGTACCTGCACGCGTACCTGCGTGACGACGCCGAATACATCGTGACCGGCCAGCGGGGGACCACGACTGACCTCAGCTTCCAGGTGCTGAACGGCGATTACTCACCTGCCGAGGTGCCGGACAGCCTGACCGCGTTCGACGACCGCAGCCTCCGGATCGCCGCCGACGGCTCGTTCGAGCTTCGGTTCGGCCCGAAGAAACAAGCCCAGAAGAAACAAGCACAGTCGAAGCCAGACGGGCCGTTCGGCTACGTCACGCTCGGGCCGGGCTCGGCGATGCTCGCGGTTCGCGAGGTCTACAGCGACTGGGCAACCGAGCGGCGCGGCACGCTGCGAATCCAGCGCGCGGACAAGATCGGTGCCGCGCCGGAGCCACCCGATGAGGCCTTGCTCGCCAAGCGCTACCGCGTCGCGGGCAAGATACTGCTGTCGCGGTTGCGGACGTTCCTGGCCTTTCCCGGTTGGTTCTACCTGAACGAGCCGGTCAACACGATGACGTCGCCGCGGCGGACGCCGGGCGGGCTGGCCAGCCAGTTCTCCTCGGTCGGCCATTTCGACCTCAGCCCCGACCAGGCCATGATCGTGACCGTGCCCGCCGCGGGCCGCGACGTGGCCCCGTACCAGGGCATCCAGCTCGGCAGCAGCTGGTACATCTCGCTCGACTACATCAACCACCAGACCAGCCTCACCGCTGATCAGGCCCGCCACGACCCGGACGGAATGCTGCGGTTCGTGATCACCGAGCGCGATCCGGGCGTCGCGAACTGGCTTGAGCTCACCGGGCGTACCCGCGGCTACGTCCAGATTCGCTGGCAGCGGCTGACCAGGGACCTCACGGACACGGACGGGCCGCAGGTGGACGTGGTGGAGTCTGCCCGGCTGCCGGAACTGCTGCCGTACCACGATGAGTCGCGGATCAGTCCCGAGGAATTCAAAGCGCGGATCGCGGCGCGCCAGGCCGCGGTGGCAAACCGGATGGTGGGTTGATGACGGCTGATGAGCGCTGATGACGGCTCAGGACGTAAGAAAATCTTCGCCGGCGACGAAAAGCCTTCGTGATCATGTTCGGGAGCCGTGATGTACCTGCAGGACAAGGTCCTTGTAGTGTCCGGGGTCGGCCCTGACCTTGGCCGCCAGATCGCCGTGCGCGGTGCGACCGCCGGAGCCGACGTCGTGCTCGCCGCCAGAACCGCGTCCCGGCTTGAGGACGTCGCCGCGGAAATCAAGGAACTCGGTCGCCGCGCGCTGGTGGTGCCGTTTGACATGACGTCGGAGGCGGACGCGCAGCGGCTGGCCGCCGCTTCGGTGGAGGAGTTCGGCCGGGTCGACGCGCTGGTGCACAACGCGCTGGTGATGCCGCCCATCGCCGACCTCGGCAAGGTCGACCTGGACGCCGTGCAAGCCGGCTTCAACAACAACGTCATCTCCGCGCTGAGGACGACCAGGCTGTTCATCCCGTCGCTCACCGCCAGCAAGGGCGCGGTCGTGATAGTCAACTCGATGGTAGTCAGGTTCTCCCAGCGCACCATGGGCCCGTACAAGATGGCCAAGTCGGCGCTGCTGGCGATGGCGCAGAGCCTGGCTACCGAACTTGGTCCGCAGGGCGTCCGGGTTAACTCCGTCGCGCCCGGTCACATCTGGGGCGAATCGCTGAAGTGGTATTTCAGCTACCTGGCCCACAAGCGAGGCGTCGACGCCGATCAGATCTATCAGGAAACGGCGGCGAACATCGACCTCGGCCGACTGCCGGAGCCGGACGAGATCGCTGACGCCGTGCTGTTCCTCGCCTCACCGCTGGCGCGCGCGATTACCGGCCAGTGCCTTGACGTCAACTGCGGCGAATACCACCACTGAGCACGCCGATGGCCAATACCGGGCAGCGAGACGCTGTGTCAGATAGCGCGAGGTCAGATAGCGGGGGGCGAGACGTTGCCGCCCGGGATGGTGCTGGCCGGGATGGTGCTGGCCGGGATGGTGCTGGCC
>DATJLT010000158.1:0-4058 GCA_035509195.1 Streptosporangiaceae bacterium
CCCTGGACAGCGAGGCTGTCGACCGGCGTCCAGTTGGCCGGGTAAACGCCGGCCAGCGTGAAGGCAGCCGGCCAGGTGTTTTTTTGCCGAACCTGACTGAGGTAGTCATTGACCCCGTTCGCGTAGTCTTCGAGCATGATCGCGGGAAGGCTGTTCTTCGGCATCTCGGCCCATTCCTGACGGGCCGTTCGCAACAGGCCGAGCCGCAATTCGAACTCATCGGACGCCACCGCTGAAGGGCCGACAAGCTGCGCGAGCGTGCCTTCGGCGAGGCGGCGTTCCAGATCCATCTGGGTAAGCCTGAAGCTGGCGTGCAGGTAACCCTCGGCGAGCAGCGCGTCTCCCTCGTTGACCGCGTCGATCGTCGCTACGCCCTGCGCGCTGAAGCCCACGGTTACCGGGCTGACCAGGCCAGGGAGCCGTAGCGTCTCCGACCTGACGGGCTCGCCGCCCGCGGCGGATGTCCAGGCGCCGTGGCCAGGGTCAAGTACCCGGCCGAGAGCGGGAATCGCGCCGAAGCCTGCACCGCAGACGACGAGCACAGCGAGCACTACGCACGTCGCGATGACGACGTTCACTACCTGCCTGACCAGCCGCCCCAATTCTCCCCCGATCCGTTCTCCAATCTCAGATCGTAGGACTACCAGGGCGCTGTCGCGCGCTTACCAAAGCGACGGGTGCTTGTCCTTCCACGGCCGCGCCACTTCGACCTGGGCGGAAAGGGAGATCAGCGTGGCTTCGTCACCGATCTTTCCGGCCAGCATGACGCCAATGGGCAGGCCTTCTGAGTTCCAGTACAACGGCAGGTTCACCGCTGGCTGGCCGGAAATGTTGTAGAGCGCGGTGTACGGAGTGAATCGCTTCTGCCGCTCGAAGTTCTCCGCCGGGTCGACCTCATCGAAGTAGCCGACGGGAACGGGCGGCGAGGCCAGCGTCGGGCTGAGAAAGGCGTCGTACTCGTTAAGCATCGTCAGTGCCGTCCTGGTGATGCTCTGCAGGAACGCCTCGGCGAAGAACAACTCGGGAGCGGTGACCTTCAGCCCCCGGCCGCGCAGGTACCTGGTCAGCGGCAGCAACAGCTCTTCCTGCTCGGGGCCGACAGGCGCAAGAGTCGCCATCGCGTACCAGAGGTACTCGAACATCGGTACCGCGTCTTCGGTGAACGGCAACTCGACGTCAACGATCTCGTGCCCGAGGTCGGCGAGCAGCTTGCCGGCGTCCTCGTAGGCGGCCCGGCAGTCCTCGTGGACGTGGGCGCCTGGTACGACGTTCTTCAGCGACCGGCCGATGCGGAGCTTGCCCGGGTCACGGTGAGCGTGGCCCTGGAAGGTCTCCCCCTTAGGCAACGGCGGCACCGAGTAGAGGTCGCCAGGATAACTGCACGTCATCGCGTCGAGCAGCAGCGCGGCGTCCTCGACGGTGCGGGCAAGCGGGCCGTCCGTTGACAGGCCGAACAGGTCGGGCATGAGCGGGCCGCCAGAGATGCGGCCCCGGCTCGGCTTGATCCCGAACAGGCCGCAGACGCTCGAAGGGATCCTGATCGAGCCGCCGCCGTCGCTACCCTGTGCGGCCGGAGCCAGGCCAGCCGCCACGGCCGCGGCGGCACCGCCGCTCGAGCCGCCAGCTGACCTGGAAAGGTCCCACGGAGTCCGGGCTGGCGGGCCGATCTTGGTCTCCGTGTAACAGGGGAGGCCGAACTCCGGGGTGGCGGTCTTGCCCGTGATCACGATGCCGGCCTTGCGCAGTTCGGCGACGACGTAGTCGTCTTCACCTGCGATGTTGTCGGCTAGGAGAAGGGAGCCGAACGTGGCCCTGACGCCCGCTACCAGGTTCAGGTCCTTGATCGGGATCGGGACGCCGGTGAGCGGCGGAAGCTCTGTCTTGTTCTTCCGGCTGTCGGCAGCTGCCTGCTCGGCGGCAGCGGCCTGCTCCTTGGCCAGGTCGGCGGTCACCGTGTAGAACGCGCCGGTTTCCCCGTTGAGGCGATCGATCCGAGCCAGGTAGTGCTCGGTGATTTCAACCGGCGAGAGCTCGCCTGTCCTGACCGCCCCGGCGAGCTCGGTCACGGTCATGTCGTGTAGTTCTGCCACGTTACCGAACAGTAGCCGTGCGCGGTGCGGATAGTCTAGGGAGCCCTCATCGGTTACTCTCAGAATGTGGACGCTGAGGTTCAGCACACTGCGGACCAACAAACCGCTGACCGGCAAACGGCCGTGCAGCAAGCCGCTGACCAGCAAACGGCCGGGCAGCAACCGGCCGGGCAGCAAACAGCCGAGCAGCAAACAGCCGAGCACGGCTGGCGTTCATGGTTTGGCAAAAACCGCGGCGAAGATGCCACTTCAGGTGACTCCCTTACCTACGAGGGACCGCCGGTCGATGACGAGGTAAAACTCGACGGCGACGCCGCCGACCCTGGCTCCGCGGCGGCGGGTGGCCAGCCCGACCTGATCGACCCGTCGAAGCGGCGGCAACTCGCGCTCCCCCTGGTCAGCAGGCCGCTGATCAACCCCCGGCTGACGTCTGACCCGCGCCTGCGGATCTGGCTGATCAGGATCGGCGTGTGCCTGATCGCGTTCGCAGCGGTCACGATGTGGAAAAACTGGCGGTACGGGCTGACGGCCGTCGTGATCGTCGCCGCGATCGACACGCTGTTCCGGTCAAGGACCACGGGGATCACGCCGACTGCTGTCCGGGTAACGGCGGCGCAGAAGGCTACCGCCCGCCGGCTGAAGGTGTTGCAGGCGGCCGGTTACATGACGCTGAACACGAGAAAGCTGCCGGGGACCAAGTCGGTCGTTGACCATGTGGTGGTAGGCCCGAGCGGCATTTTTACGCTCGATTCCCAGCGCTTTGACACTCGCTTGCCGCTCCGCGCCAAAGGCGGTGTGCTTTACCACGGTCCGGTCAGCCAGGACGCCAAGTTCGAGCATGCCAAGTACGAGGCAGACAAGGTAGCCGAACTGATCGGCGCCGAACTTGGTCAGCGGGTGCGCGTGCGCCCGGTGATGGTGGTCTACGGCCCGAGCATTCCCTGGATCATCATGCGGATCAAAGGGGTAGATACGCTCGACGGCAGTCACGTGGGTGCCTACTTCCGGCGGCAGTCCAAGGCCACCATCGGCCACCACCTGGACAACGCCCAGGTGGCCCTGGTCTTCTCGGCCGCCGCCCACGCCCTGCCTCCCCTGGACTAAGCCTGCCCCGCACCCCGCACCCCGTTCGTCCGCCCGCCCGGCCCCGCCGAGCCCGCCCGGCCCCCCGAGCCCGGCTGGCTGGCGCTAGTCTGTGACGTCCCCTCAAGACGGCACAGGCAGCGACCATGGATGGCGAACGTGGCATCGGCGAAGGAATGGGTGGCAGGCACGCGGCCAAGGACATTGCCCGCGGCTGTCGTCCCTGTCGCGGTCGGATCTGGAGTCGCCGCGGGTTACGGGTCGTTCATCGCGTGGCGAGCGGCACTGGCTCTGGTCGTGGCCTTGGCCCTGCAAATCGGCGTTAACTACGCCAACGACTACAGTGACGGCATCAAGGGCACCGACGAGCAGCGGGTAGGCCCGCTGAGGCTGGTCGGATCGGGGCTGGCGGCACCGAAGCAGGTGCTGGCGGCGGCCTTTGGCTGCTTCCTGGTCGCAGGAATCGCGGGGCTGGTGCTGGCTGTGGTCGTGGCCTGGTGGCTGCTCGCCGTGGGCGCCGCGGCGATCGCGGCAGCCTGGTTCTATACCGGCGGCAAGCGCCCGTACGGGTACCGCGGTCTCGGCGAAGTCGCCGTGTTTGTCTTCTTCGGCCTCGGCGCCGTCGTCGGCACGGCTTACGTGCAGATGGAGCGGTTTTGCTGGCTGGCGCTCGGGGCGGCGGTTCCAGTCGGACTGCTCGCCTGCGCCTTGCTCGTGATCAACAATCTGCGTGACATTCCCACCGATCAAACCTCAGGCAAGCGAACGCTCGCCGTCCTCATCGGAGACCAGCGGACCCGTGTGCTGTACGCGAGTTGCGCGGCCGTGCCCTTCGCGGTCGCCGCTGGGATGGCGCCGACGGCGCCGTTCACGCTGCTGACGCTG
>DATJLT010000159.1:0-12738 GCA_035509195.1 Streptosporangiaceae bacterium
GACCTGCGGATTCAATTCCCGCACGTAGTCCGCGACGACTCTGACCAGGCTGTTGCGGGTGTCATCGCGAAGGTGATTCTGCGCCAGGGTCCGGGAGAAGCCCGTACAGGGAGGGCACGCGCACAGCACCGTGACACCGGCACTCGGCACGCCCATTTCCCCGCAGACAGCCGCCGGGTTAGCGGCGGCCAGATCGGCCTCCACGGGACTGATCCCGATGTTCGCCAGGTAACTGGCGTTGCAGCCCAGCGTTCCCCGGCCGCTGCTCGGCTTCCCGATCTGAGCGTCGGCCGCGCCGGCAACCGCGAACCTAGGGTGCGCGCAGAATCCGTAGCTCATGCCGCCAGCACCAGAGAAGAGGTCTGCAACCGTCCACTGCTGCTCAGCTCCAGGCATCGGCATCCTCCCTCGCAGCAGACCTTACTGCCCGGCACTGTCAACGAAGCCCCCGGCGCTCCGGATGAGCCTGATTCGGTCGCAGCCGGGCCGCGAGAGAACCTCAGTGGGCGGCGCCTGCGGCGAAGACGTGACCCCAGTTGCTGATCGCTGTTGTCTGGCGCGCTATCCAGGTCGCGTCGTTGACGAGCAGCCCGTCGGTGCCGTACTCGATGTCGAAGCCGGCCGGGGTCCGCACGTAGAACGAGACCATCTGGTCGTTGGCGTGCCGCCCGAGCGAGGCGCTTAGCTTGCCGCCGCGCCTGGCGCAGCGGTCCATGGCACGGCCCACTTCGTCGAGCGACGCGACCTCGATCATCACGTGGACGCACCCTGACGGGCTGGTCATCGGCGCGAGCGCCAGCGAGTGGTGCCTGGGATTCACCCCGAGGAACCGCATCATCGCGGGAGGCCCGCCGGCCGGCCGCCCGAACAGTTCAGGCGCCATCGCCATCGTGTCGCGCAGCCGGAAGCCGAGCACACCCGTGTAGAACTCCATTGAGGCCTCGTCATCGCCTGCCGGGATGACGACGTGCCCCATGCCGTAGTCGCCGGTCACGAACCTTACCCCGTACGCGCTGAACGCCGGCCGGCTGTCGAGCGACGCGCCCCAGAACACCTCGAGAGTGTGCCCTGACGGGTCGTCGAACGTCAGCATCCCGGCGACCCTGCGCAGCGCGAGCTCCTCGGCGGTACCTGCCTTGGCCGGGACGCCGGCCGCGTCAAGCCGCCGCGCGAGGCCGGTCAGGTCGGCCTCGCTCGCGACTTCCCAGCCCGAGGCGAGAAGCTGGTTGCTGTCCCCTGGCACGATCACGAATCGGGCGGGAAAATCATCCATCCGCAAATAAACAGCGCCGGACTCAGGGCCTCGTCCCTCTATGAGTCCAAGGAGCTTGGTACCGAAATCCCGCCACTGTCCAGGATCAACCGCCTGGATCCGCAAGTACCCAAGCGACCTGATGCCGTTCATCGCGTACCTCCAAGAAAGTCCAGCGTGAGGCGGTTGAATTCGGCGAACTTCTCGAGCTGTGCCCAGTGCCCGCAGCCGCTGAACACGTGAAGCTGGGCCTTCCTGATCTGCTTGAGCGGCACCAGTGCACCGTCGAGCGGGTTGACCCTGTCCTCACGACCCCAGATCAGCAGGACCTGGTTGCGCAGCCGGTGCACCTCGCGCCAGAGCATGCCGTCCTCGGCGGTCGCCGGGTCGTAAAAGGACATCCCGAGCGCGGTCATCGCGGCCAGCGCCTCCGGCTTACTCGCCTTCTCGTACCGCTCGTTGATCAGTTCGTCCGTGATCAGGTCCTGCTTGAAGACGAGCGTCCGCAGGAACGACGCCAGTTTTTCCCTGCTCGGCCCCGGCGGCGCGCCGAACTGGGCGAGCTTGCTCACACCTTCTGTCGGGTCGGGCGAGAACACGTTGAGGCTGAGGCCGCCAGGGCCCATCAGCACCAGCTTGCCCGCACGGCCGGTGTAGTCCAGCGCGAACCGTACGGCCGTGCCGCCGCCGAGCGAGTTGCCGACCAGATGGACCTTCTCGATTTCCAGGTGGTCGAGAAAGCTGGCCAGGGCGCGGGCGGAGAACGTGAAGTAGTTGCCTTCGACCGGTGGCTTGTCCGACTCGCCGAAGCCCGGCTGGTCGAGCATGAGGGTACGGAACTGCTTGGCGAACACCGGCAGGTTGGGCCCGAAGTTCGACCACGCGGAAGCGCCTGGCCCGCCGCCATGCAGCAGCACGACGGGCAGGTCGCCACCGGAACCCGCCTCGTGGTAGTGCAGCCGCATCATCGCGGTGTCAGCGAAACTCATAGCATCGCGTCTGCCGCAGGCGGCAGTCCGAACTCGCCGCGCCCGAACATCGACAGCGCCCGCTCCGGGTCGTTGATCGCGTGGGCGCGGCCCGAGTGCACGTCTCGCCAGAACCGCTGGATGGGCGTGCCGTTCTTCAGCGCCCGGCCGCCTGAGTTCTCGAACAGCAGGTCAACCGCACCGACCGCGCGCTGAGTACCAAGCACCTGATCCCGCCTGATGCGCAGCCGCAACGGCATGGGGATCGGCTCCCCCGCCCGCGCGTGCCCCATCAGCTCTTCCATGTTGCGGTCGATAGCGAGCCAGGCCGCGTCGATGTCACCGGCCGCGCGGGCCACCCTGAGCTGGGCGAACGGATCCTCCGAGGTCTTGGCTCCCAGGTAGGCCGTGCTGACGCGGTCGCGCTGGTAGGCCACGTGAGCGTCATAGGCGCCGATCGCCATGCCGATGATCGGGGTCGTGACAGCGCAGGAGAACAGCGACCCGAAAGGTATCCGGTACAAGGGCGCCTCGTTGATCGCTTGTCCGGGGCATTCGCACTTGGTGACGTCGCCGAACCCGAGCGAGCGGTGCTCGGGTACGAACGCCCCGTCGACGACGATGTCGTTGCTGCCAGTGCCGCGCAGGCCGACCGTGTTCCACACGTCGTCGATCTGGTAGTCGCCGATCGGCAGGAGGAAGGTACGGAAGTCGATCGGGTTCTTCTCAGCGTCGGTGACGATGCCGCCGAGCAGCACCCAGGTCGCGTGCCCCGAGCCGGAGGAGAAGCCCCAGCGGCCGGTCAGGTTGTAGCCGCCCTCGGTGACCTGAGCCCGGCCGGTCGGCGCATAGGCCGACGACATGCGGGTCGCGGTGTCCTCGCCCCAGACCTCGAGCTGCGCCTGCTCAGGGAACAAGGCGAGTTGCCAGGCGTGTACGCCGACGACCGATGAGACCCATCCGGTCGAGCCGCAGGCGCTCGCGATCATCCTGACCGCACGGTAGAACGTCACCGGGTCGGCTTCGAATCCGCCGTATCTTTTCGGCTGCAGCAGCTTGAAGAACCCGGCCTCTTCCAGTGCCTTGACCGACTCGGCGGGCACCTGCCGCGCGTCCTCGGCTTCCTGCGCCCGTTCCCGCAATACCGGCAGAAGTTCTCCGACGGCGTCAAGTACCGCTTCGCTCACTGTGCGCTCGCCTCCAAGCCTGCTTAGGGACCCTAGACTAGTGCAGTAACTAGAACGTGTTCTAGTCTAGGCTTGTCAGCTCAGGGAGGGCCGATGAACGACAGTGTCAGGACTATCGACTCCGCACCGCTGCCCACGCGGTATGCGCGCGGCTGGCACTGCCTTGGCCCCGCAGGCAAGTTCCGCCAGGGCGGGCCGCACGCGGTCCAGGCCTTCGGCACCAAGCTAGTGGTCTTCGCCGACTCCCGCGGCGCACTGCACGTGCTTGACGGGTTCTGCCGGCACATGGGCGGCGACCTCACGATGGGCACGATCAAGGGCGACCAGGTCGCCTGCCCGTTTCACGACTGGCGCTGGGGCGGCGACGGCCGCTGCGCGGCGATCCCTTACGCCAGGCGCGTGCCGCCCGCGGCGCGGACCAGGTCCTGGCTGACGCACGAGGAGAACAAGCATCTCTTCGTCTGGAACGACCCAGAGGGTAACCCGCCGCCCGCGGACGTGACGATCCCGAGGATCGAGGGCGCGTTCTCGCCCGAATGGTCGAACTGGACTTGGGACTCGATCCTGGTCAAGAACTCAAGCTGCCGCGAGGTCGTCGACAACGTCGTTGACATGGCGCACTTCTTCTACATTCACTTCGCGTTCCCGACATTCTTCAAGAACGTGCTAGAAGGCCACATCGCTTCGCAGTACCTGAACACGAAGTCCCGCCCCGACGTCGGCGGCGGGACGCACTACAGCGAAACCACGCTGAAGTCAGAGGCGGCTTACTACGGCCCGTCCTACATGATCGACTACCTGTGGCACGACTATCACGGCCTGGTCATGGAAAGCGTCCTCATCAACTGCCACTACCCGGTCACCCCAGACTCGTTCCTGCTTCAGTGGGGCATCATCGTCAAGAAGCCGGCCGGTGTCACCGACGAGCAGGGCGACAAGATCGCGGCCAAGTTCGCCGAGTTCATCGGCCTGGGCTTCCAGCAGGACGTGGAGGTCTGGACGCACAAGACGAAGATCGACAACCCCCTGCTCTGCGCCGAAGACGGCCCGGTCTACCAGCTTCGCCGCTGGTACGAGCAGTTCTACGTCGATGTCGCGCAGATTACCCCTGACATGGTCGAGCGCTTCGAGTACGAGATCGACACCACCCGCGCCGTCCAGTCCTGGGAAGCCGAGGTCGCGGCCAACCTGGCTGCCCGCGCCGAACAGCCCGGCTAGATGGAATGAGTATCCGCACCGACGAGCGGCCCTGGCGTTACACGCCGGTCGAGTGCGCGCAGTGCGGTGTCGTCGTGCAGGTGGCCAAGTTCAGCCTGCAGCACACGAGCGTCCAATGGTCGGCCGGCGCAGTAAGGGGCTGCGCAGAGTTCGCGCGAGCGGGCGGCGACCCGGCGCTGATCCCTACCTGCCTGAGCCTGCGGGACAGCATCGAGGACGCGGTCGCTGGCGGGCGGGTGGAAGTATTGCCGCCGTGAGCTCAAGGCGAACCTTTTACCAGGTACCGGTGGCCGAGGTCATCGCGGAGACCGAGCAGGCGTGCTCGATCGCCTTCGACGTGCCTGCCGAGCTCACGCAGGCCTTCGCCTACCGGCCCGGTCAGTTCCTTACCCTGCGCGTGCCGGCGGCTGACGGCGGGTCCGTGGCCCGGTGCTACTCGCTGTGCAGTTCACCGGTGGCGGGTGAAGCCCTGCGGATCGCGGTGAAGCGGATGGCGGCAGGACTCGCATCCAACTGGATCGCCGACAACGTTCGCGCGGGCACCGTGCTCGACGTCCTGCCGCCGGCCGGGACGTTCACGCCGCGCTCCCTGGAGGGTGACTTCCTGCTGTTTGCTGGCGGAAGCGGAATTACGCCGGTGATGTCCATACTCAAGTCGGCTTTGCTGACGGGGCGCGGGCGGGTCGTGCTCATTTACGCCAACGCGGACGAGCGCTCGGTTATCTTCGCGCGTGAGCTGAGGGAACTCCAGGCCGCTGCCCCGAGGAAATTGGTCGTCCTTCATTGGCTTGATGCCGTGCAGGGACCGCCGTCGCCGGCCGGACTGCGCGAGCTGGCGCGGCCCTATGCCAGCTTCGAGGCGTTCGTCTGCGGACCCGACCCTTACATGGCGACCGCGAGGCAAGCGCTGACCGAGCTCGGGGTGCCGGCGTCGCGCGTGCACGTGGAGCGGTTCCTTTCGCTGGCCGAGAACCCGTTCGAGGCGACGGAGGCGGTTGGCGGCGTCGCGGCATCGCTCGAGGTTGACCTCGACGACGAGGTGCGCACGCTGGACTGGCCGTCCGGGCAGCGGATGCTTGACGTGATGCTGGATGCCGGGATGGACGCGCCTTACTCGTGCCGCGAGGGCGTATGCGGTGCGTGCGCGTGCAGGCTGGTCGACGGCAAGGTCGAGATGGCGCACAACGAGGTGCTCGAAGACGCTGACCTGGCCGACGGCTACGTCCTCGCCTGCCAGTCGGTCGCCCTCACCCCTGAAGTCAGCATCAGCTACGAGTAGCGGCGCGGGGCGGGGCGACACGCAGGGACAGCGCGGGCGTGAGCGCGTCCGGAGAGTACTTACTCGCAGCGTCAGTCCGCTGGGTGCGTATGCCCGGTATTTACCACGCAGAAGATGTTGCCCTCGGTGTCGGCGAGCACAACGAAGTCGGGGTCCTCCGGGTAACTGTCCCAGTCCACTTGCCGCGCGCCGAGGGAAACCAGCCTGGCGACCTCGGCCGACTGCTCTTCCGCGCTCGGCACGTCAAGGTCGATGTGCACGCGCGGATGATCCTGCGGCGGTTCGTCACTGAACTGCAAGGCCAGGAGCGGTTCCTCGTCGGCCGGGCCCAGTTCGGTCCACGAGGAGTCGTCGCCGCCTTCGACGATGTCGTAGCCGAGCGCCAGCGACCAGAAGATCATCGCCCGCCTCATGTCGGTGACCCCAAGTACCGTCAGGCCAAGCGTCAGCATGCGGCTCCTTACCCCTTGCGCTTTACTCCTGCGTCAGTTCATCCCTGGCCTGCGCGAACGCGGTCGCGGCGAGTTCCAGGTCCTCGTCACTGTGCGCCGCGGAGACCTGCGTCCTGATCCGCGCCTTTCCGATGGGCACGACCGGGTAGCTGAAACCGATAACATACACGCCCTTGGTGAGCAGCCGGTCGGCCAGCCTGGCCGCTTCGGCCGCATCGCCGATCATGACGGGAACGATCGGGTGATCACCTGGCAGGACATCGAAGCCGAGGCCGGTCATCCGCTGCCTGAACGACGTCGTGTTCTCGCGGAGCCTGGCACGCAGGTCCTGTCCGTGCTCGAGGATCTCGAGCACCTTGAGCGAGGCACCGACCACGGCAGGAGCGACGGAATTGGAGAACAGGTAAGGGCGGGAGCGCTGCCTGAGCAGGTCAACGATTTCCTGGCGGCCGCTGGTGTAGCCGCCGCTCGCGCCGCCAAGCGCCTTCCCCAGCGTACCTGTGACGATGTCGACCCGGTCGGTGACGCCGTGCAGCTCGGGTGTTCCCCGCCCGGTCGGGCCGACGAAGCCCACCGCGTGCGAGTCGTCGACCATCACCATCGCGTCGTACTTCTCTGCGAGGTCGCAGATTTCTGGCAGCGGCGCGACGTAGCCGTCCATCGAGAACACGCCATCGGTCGCGATCAGCCGGCGCCTGGCATCCGAGGTGGCCTGGAGCTGCGCCTCCAGGTCGGCCATGTCCCTGTTCTTGTAGCGCAGCCGGCGCGCCCGGCACAGCCTGATGCCGTCAATGATCGAGGCGTGGTTCAGTTCGTCGCTGATCACGGCGTCCTGCTCGCCAAGGATGGTTTCGAACAGCCCGCCGTTGGCGTCGAAGCAACTCGGATACAAGATCGTGTCCGCCGTGCCGAGGAACTGCGAGATCTTGCGCTCAAGCTGCTTGTGCAGGTCCTGGGTACCGCAGATGAAACGCACGCTCGCCATTCCGAAGCCCCAGCGGTTGAGCGCGTCCTTGGCCGCGTCAATGATCCTCGGGTCGTCGGCGAGGCCAAGGTAGTTATTGGCACACAGGTTCAGCACGGAAGCGCCGTCTGCTACCACGATGTTCGCCCGCTGCGGGCTATTGATGACCCGCTCGGTCTTGAACAGACCGTCCGCGCGGATCTGCCCGAGTTCCTCGGCGATCTGCGGTTGCACGCTGCTATACATCCCCGGCCCCTCCCCTACTTTGCCTACACCGTTGTCAGCGTGCCAATGCCCGGGGATGTTACCGATCAGCCCAGTCAAGTACGACCTTGCCGCACTTGCCCGCCTTGACCGTTTCGAAGGCTGCGGCGTAATCGGCTGCGTCGAAGCGATGCGTGATCACCGGGCTGATGTCAACACCCGATTGGGTCAGTACCGACATCTCATACCATGTCTCAAACATCTCACGACCGTAGATCCCCTTGATCGTGATCATGTTGAGCACAAGATGCGCCCAGTCGATCGAGAACTGCTCGGCGGGCAACCCGAGCATGGCAACCTTCCCGCCGTGGGTCATCGCGCCGAGCATCTCGCGGAGCGCGACCGGCTTGCCCGACATCTCCATGCCAATGTCAAACCCCTCGCGCATGCCGAGCTCAGCCATGATCTCCTTCAGCGGAAGCCGCGAGGTGTCGGCGGCCATCGTCACGCCGACCGTGCGGGCGAGTTCCAGCCGGTAAGGCGACACGTCGGTGATCACGATGTGCCTGGCACCGGCGTGCTGTGCCACGATCGCGGCCATGATCCCGATCGGCCCTGCCCCGGTGATCAGCACGTCTTCGCCGAGTACGGGGAAGGTCAGCGCGGTGTGCACCGCGTTGCCGAACGGGTCGAAGATCGCGGCAACCGCCAGGTCGATGTCGGCCGGATGCTTCCACACATTGGTCGCCGGCAGGACAACGTATTCCGCGAACGCGCCAGGATAATTGACGCCTACGCCCTTTGTCCTCGCGCACTGCACCCGGCGGCCGGCCATGCAATTACGGCACTTGCCGCACACGAGGTGGCCTTCGCCGCTGACGATGTCACCGACGTCCAGATCGTCGACCTCAGACCCCATCTCGACTATTTCACCGGAAAACTCGTGCCCGACGACGAGCGGCGCGGAGACATTCTCCTTCGCCCAGCCATCCCATTCGTAAATGTGCAAGTCGGTGCCGCAGACGCCCGCCCGCAGGACCCTGATCAGCACGTCGTTCCTGCCCACGGCGGGGACGGGCACGTCCTCGAACCGCAGTCCAGGTTCCGCGTTCGCCTTGAAGAGAGCCTTCATCTTTCTCGCTCCCAGGTGGGGACGACCCGCCAGGCCCCATTACCGGCCGGGTCCGCTGCGACTGTACCGCAGGGCCACGACCGGATTGGCGATAGCGGATACTGCCAGCAGGGGAAGACGACAGGACGGACGGCAGGATGCCACCTTTTATTGACCTTCGCTCCGACACGGTGACCAGGCCAACCGAGGCGATGCGCCAGGCGATGGCCGCCGCCGAGGTAGGTGACGACTGGTTCGGCGACGACCCGACCGTGAACCGACTGCAGGACCGGGCGGCCGAACTCACCGGCCGCGACGCCGCCCTTTACCTGCCGACGGGCACGCTTTGCACGCAGATCGCGCTGCACGCGCTGGTCAGGTCCGGGCACATCGTGGTCTGCGAGGCGTCGGCACACGTCTGCGGCATGGAACTCGGCGCCGCCGCCGTGCTGTCAGGGATCACGTTCCGTCCGGTCGTCGGCACGCGCGGAGTTCTCGCGGGCGAGCAGGTCGCCGAGGCACTCACGCCGCACCCCTACGACGTCACGGTCGTCGACCTCGTGGCCATCGAGAACACCCACCAGGTCGGCGGCGGCACGCCGCTGACGGTCGCGGAGGTCGCCGACGTCGCCACGGCCTGCGCAGGCGCGGGCGTTCCGCTCTACCTCGACGGCGCCAGGATCTTCAACGCCTGCGCCGTCACCGGCGCCGAAGTCTCCGACTATGCCGCACGGGTCAGCGCGATGATGTTCTGCTTGTCGAAGGGCCTTGGCGCGCCGATCGGATCGATGCTTGCCGGTGACGCGGAGTTCATCCGCGAGGCACGGCGGCTGAAGGTGCTGTTCGGCGCGGCCTGGCGGCAGGCGGGCGTCATGGCCGCGGCCGGGCTGATCGCGCTCGAAGAAGGACCCAAGCGGCTGCACGAGGACCATGAGCACGCGCGGATCCTCGCAGAAGGTGTCGCGGAATTGCTGCCGGGATCAGTAGATCTCGCTTCAGTAGCGACCAATATCGTCTTCGTGAACGTGGGCCGCACGGGCCGGTCACCGGCCGAGTGGGCCGCCCGGCTCGCCGCTGAGGGAATTCTGGTCACGATGGTGGCAGGCAAGATCCGCATGCTCACCCACCGTGATATCAGCCGGCCGGACATCGACAAGGCCCTCGCCGCCTGGCGCCGGGCGGCCGGATAAGCGCGCCGGGAAGCCTAGCGGCTGACGCGCTCAGTCGCGCCGAGCACCCGGACCGCGAGTTCCGCCGCCACTTCAACGTCAGCCGTACCAGGCGCGGCCGGCTTGAGCCCGGCCCGCGCGTTCACAACGGCCTCGCTCAGCGTGACCGGCCCCGGCCGGCGCCCCCGTTCCCTGATGACGGCCGCCCCGTCGAGCAGCACCTGACTGACCTCGGCCGAGGCACCGCGTCCTGCCTCATCGCTGGCGAGGCAAACGAGCGCCGCCGTCTCCAGGCAGGCGGCCATGGGGAACGTGAACGTTAGCGCCTGCGCCGCCCGTACGGCCCTGACCGCCCAGGCGGCCGCCCCTGCCAGGTCGCCGCTTGCCAGCAACGCTCGCGCGAGCACGCACCTGATCAAGGGCAGTTCGCGCTCGATTCCCAGTTCCGTGCCCTCGGCGTCCGCTACTGCGGCGATCTCGGCCGCCGCCGCGAGATCACCTGAGGCCAGCGCGAGCCCGGCGGAAACCGACAGCAGCACCACGCGGGCGATCCGCCGCGACCCGGCAAGCAACGGCGTCGCCTCCGCCACGTACTCACGCGCCCGGTCCAGATCACCGACCTGCCAGCACACCATCGCCGCGGTCGGCAAGGTCGCGGCTAGCTGCCCGTCAGAGCCAGCCTCCCTGCACAAGGCGATCGCGTCGACGGCGAAGCCTGAGGCGGCAGGATCCGCCCGCTCCGCGAGCACGCAGCCCATCCCGATCATGGCCCCGACCTGAAGGCTGGCGCCGAAAGGCCGGGTCGCCCCGATCGCCCGCCGCACATAAGAAAGTGCTTCCTCGCCCTGATCCAGGTCATCGGCCAGCCCGCCGAGGTAGATCAGAGCGCGCGCCGCGTAAACGTCGGCCTGCCCGTCAAGCAGCTCGACGGCGAGCTCTAGCTCAGGCACCGCAGCGGCCGTATCCCCCGACCAGTAGCTCAGGTACCCGAGCGCGTACGCGGCGTGCGCCAGCCAGTCGCCGGCCTCGTCCTGGCCGCCAGCCAGCAGCCTGGACAGCCAGAACCGGCCTTCTGCGACATTCGTCGCCGCCCAGTACCTATGCAGCCTGAACCCGAGTTCGAGCCCGGTCGCGATCGGGAGCCGCCCATCGATCGCTGCCGCCAGCAACGACCTGACCTGCGGCAGCACTTCCCCGACCGGCTCAAGGTAAGGCTCCGGAGGTGCACCGGGATCGGCCGGCATCAAGGCGAGCACTGACACCGCCAGGCGTTCTGTCACCGGCCCCGCCTCGTCCCTGGCTTCGAGCAGGTCACGCGCCAGCCGGTGCAGGTCATCGTCCTGGTGATACCGCCAGCGAGGGCCTCCGCGGTCCACCGCGAGCAGCCCGCGCGCGGTCAGCTCGCGCAGGATCCGCACGATCCTGACCGGCGGGATCGCCTCGTCGGCGACCACCTCACGTACCAGAGGCAGCGCCACGTAACCGTCGAGAACGCCGAACCGCCTGAACACCGTCGCCTCGTCACGGTCGAGCAGTTCATAGCTGCTCAGCGCCACCCCCCGCAGCGTTTGCCGCCACGGGAATTCCTCCCCGCCCGCCACCAGGTCAGGCAGGTGATCGAGAAGGTCAGGCACCGACATGATGGCTAGCTGAGCCGCGGCGAGCTCGAGCGCCAGCGGCAGCCCGCCGCAGCGCCTGCACAACTCGGCCAGGAAAGGCAGCGTCGCAGAGTCAAGCTCGAGCCGCCCGCCTCCGGCCCGCACCCGGTCGGCAAGCAGCAGCAACTGCGGGCTGCCAGCCAGGTCACCGGCCACGGGCAACGGCTCGACGGAGATGACTGCCTCGCCCTCGACCGCCAGCGGAACCCGGCTGGTGACCAGCACTGACAGCGTCGGGCACGAGGAAAGCAGGCCGGCTGCCAGCGAAGCCGTCCCGTCCACGACCGCCTCGCAGCCGTCGAGTACCAGCAGCGCACGCCCGATCGGCGCGAAGAACCCGGCCACCAGCACAGCCGGATCTCCCGTACCCACCGGCAGCCCGAGCGCCGCCGCCACGGCCCCGGCGACCAGTTCGTCCTGTGACAGCGTCGCCAGCGAGACCCAGTACCTTCCACCGGCGAACTCGACGCCCGCCGCGACCTCAACAGCCAGCCTGGACTTTCCTACGCCTCCAGGTCCGCCAATGGTCACCAGACCGGTCTCGCCGAGCGCGGTGCCGAGCGCGGCGAGCTCCTCGTGGCGCCCGAAGAACGCGGACGACCTGGGCGGCAGCCGCGCCGGACCAGAACCCCCTCCGGCACCGATCGCGGTCAGGTACGCCTCGACGGTCTCCGGTGCGGGGTCAACGCCAAGCTGGTCGGCGAGGGCCTGACGACAAGCCTCGTAGGCGAGCACGACCCCGGCGCGGTCACCGCCCCGATGCAGCGCCCTGATCAGCATCCGGTGCGCGCGCTCGTCGAGCGGGCCCGCGGCCACGGCCCGCCGTCCGGCGTCCGCCGCCCGATGGTGATCACCGAGCGCTCCGGCGGACTGCACGACCAGCTCGAGTGCCAGCAACGCGACCCCGTCCGCCTGCGACCTGTACCCGCCAAGCCAGCCCGCGTCCTCGCCTGGCAGAAGCTGATCACCGGAAAACAGCGTCACCGGCTGGACCAGCGAAAGCGCGGCCTCATGCCGACCCTGGTCCGCCAGGGAACTCGCCGCCCGTACTACTGCCGGCGCCGCAAGCAGATCCACTTCGCAGTCCCCGGCCAGCCCGTACCCGGCCGGCGTCGTCACGATCACCCGTTCGCCGCCTGCCCCGATCGACCCGAGCGCAGCGCGCAAGGCCCTGATCACCCCACGCAGCGCGGCTGGCCAGGTAGGCGGCGGCTCACCTGGCCAGATGATCTCTGCCAGCCGCTCCGCAGGCAGCGGCCCGGTCCCTGCCGTCAGC
>DATJLT010000160.1:0-7864 GCA_035509195.1 Streptosporangiaceae bacterium
GCCAGACTTCGTGACTGTCCTCGTCAAGTTCGAGGTCCGCGAAGGCCAGCCTTGGTGACGGCTCGACAGAACCGCCGCGAGTACGGCGCAGTACCGCCTCGATCCTCGCGATGACCTCTTCCAGGCTGAACGGCTTGGTGACGTAGTCGTCGCCGCCGAGCGTAAGGCCGCGCACCTTGTCCTCAGTGGAGTCGCGGGCGGTCAGGAAAAGCACCGGAGTACGGGTACCGCCGCCGCGCAGCCGGTGAAGCACCTCAAACCCGTCCATGTCCGGCAGCATGACGTCGAGCACGATGAGGTCGGGCCTGTGCCGCTGCGCTGCCTGCACCGCGTCCGTCCCTGCCGCCGCCGTCACGACCTCGAAGCCGGCGTAGCGCAGGCTCGCGGCGAGCAGTTCGAGGATGTTGGGCTCATCCTCGACGACGAGCAGCTTCGCGGTCGGTTGCTGGCGTTCAGTCACCGCAGTGCTCATCTGACTATTATCAGGCCCTTGCCTGAGCGTTACCTGAAGCCGCGCTCAAACAGACCTGACCACTTGCGCTGTCGACCCTGTGAGCGAGTCGAAGCGGACAAAATACAGCAACGGAGGCCCGCTGATGCTGTTGAGCGACGTTCGGCTACAGCAACAGTGGAGCTTTGTTGTCGCGGGAGCAGCATCGCGGAGCCATCGTTGTTGCTGCCGCTGCCCCGCGAGCAGCATCGGTGGCTCCTCGTTGCTGTTAGCCGCGCCTACGCGTGTCCCTAGCCGGCCAGCGTGGAGCCGGTGATGATGCCCTTGGGTATGGGGGTGCCGTTGTTGAGTGCCTTGGCTAGCTCGGCGAGTTCGGTGGTGTTGAGCTGGAGCGCGTCCTGACCGTCGACCAGGTAGTTCGAGTTGGAGATCGGGGCCGTGGTCGTGATCGGGTTCTTGAGCGCCTCGGCCACGGAGATGAGCTGGTACAGGCTGGTGCCCTTGTCCACGGTCAGCGAGCCGGCGACTCCGGTAGCGGCTGGCAGGCTCTTGAAGGGGTTGAGCACTACTCCGTTGCTGGTCAGCTTGCGGAGCAGGGCACGCAGGAAGATGCGCTGATTCTGGATCCGCTGCAGGTCCTGCGTGGCGTACGTGTGCCTGCTCCTGACGAAGCCGAGCGCTGCGGCGCCGAAGAGGGTCTGGCAGCCCTTCTTGAGGTGCAGGCCAGCGGACGGGTCGACGAGCGGTGCTTTCAGGCACAGGTGAACGCCGCCGATGTCATTGACGACGTTGACGAATCCGCCGAAGCCGATGCCCATGTAGTGGTCTATGCGCAGGCCGGTCAGGTTCTGCACGACCTTGGCCAGCAAGGCGGGGCCGCCGTAAGAAAAGGCGGCGTTGATCTTGCTGTAGCCGTATCCGGGGATGTCCACCCACGAGTCACGCGGAATGCTCATCAGCAGCGGGCGGCCGCCGCCGGCCGGCACGTGCACGACCATGATCGTGTCCGAACGGTGCCCGCCGATGCCGAAGCCCGTGGACAGGCGCCTGATCTGCTTGTCGGTCAGGCCCTGGCGGCTGTCCGAGCCGGTGATCAGCCAGTTCGTGCCGTCGCCCTGGACTGGCCTGCCCGCGTAGTTGACGAGCACGTTCTTCTTCACCAGCTTCGAGTCGACGTAGAAGTACGTCGACACGCTTCCGATGATCGCCAGCGAGAGGATAACCAGGAGAGCCAGCGCGATCGGCCGCGGTCGCAGCCAGCGGCGCCAGCCGGTACGGTGCGGCGGACCGCCGCCGTAGCCGGAACTACGGCCGCCAGAGCCGCGGCTTGGGGTGTATGAGGGCGGCTGCTGCGGCCATGCGCTGCCTGGTGAGCCGCCTGGGTAGCCAGGTCCTGCGGCACGGCCGCTGCCGTAAGACTGGCCGGCTCGCGGCGAGGGCGCGGCGGCTTCCTGAGTGAGCTGATCGGCCCCCGCGTTGCCGGAGCCGTATCCCTGGCCGCCGTTCCCGGCGGCGCCGTAGCCTGGGCTGGCGCTGCCTGCGCCGCCGTAGATGGGGTGCCCGACCGTCGGGGGTTCGGCGCCGGCTGCGGGCGGCACGGCGCCTGCCGTACCCGCCGCGCCTTGCCCGCCGGCTACGGCCGATCCGCCGCCCGCGCTTCCCGTACGAAACCAGTCGTCCGGCCAGTCCGTCATGTTTACTGCCTCACGATCGCATCACGCTGTCTCATCGTCTCTACAACATGACGCCGGATCATCCAAATCGGCTGGCCCAATCGCGGCTAATTCTCATGAGCCTCGCGCTGAGCCGCTTCCGCTGAGCCAGGCGCTGAGCCTGGCCACCAGATCGTCAGGACGTCACGCCCCGAGGAGCCGAGATCCTGCGGCCTGGCCGGGTCAACGCCGGCTTCGACCAGCGCCGCAGCCACGTCACCGGCCCGTTCTGGCGGCAGGCAAAGCCTGCGCCTGGTAACTTCCGCCAGTTCCGCCATGCTCGGATAGTCAGGTCCCCCTGGGCGCCGCCAAAGTTCCGAGCCGAATTCCAGGCCGGAGGCGTTGAGGATGGCGAGGACGTCGTCGCTGGTTGGCCCCTTTGGCCTGACCAGGCCGTGAAACTTCAGCCACAGTTCGTTGAGCGAAGTCAGCGGGTGAACGGTCGTCGTTTCCACCACGACGAGGCGCCGCGCGTGCGCGGTCAGAGCCGTCAGGAACGGCAGCAGGTCAGGCACGTTATAGAGCACGTGATGGCACGTGACCACGTCGGCGGCCGGCACGGAGGCCGCCACGTCCGGCCAGGTGCCGAGCACGCATTGCGCTGGCAGGCCTGCGGCCGCCGCGCGGCCGGCCGCCTGCTCGAGCATCGCCTGGCTAGAGTCGACCGCGGTCAGGCTCGTCAGGCGGGATCGCAGCGGCAGGCTGGCGGCTCCGGCACCGGCCCCGACGTCGAGCACGCTGCCGGGCGGATCGAGCGCGGCGAACGCTTGCTCGAACGACGGGCCAGAAGGCCGGGCGCTCAGGCGGTCGGTCCGCCTGGCGAACACCGCAGTGGGCAGTACCCAGGGCGACTCGCTGACCGAGGCAAGGATCGGCTCGGGAATGGCCCAGGCCGCGAGGTCATCGCGCCACCTGGCGAGCAGTTCGCTTTGGTGCTTACTGGATGTCAATGGCCTGGCAGTTTGACGACCGAGACGAAGAACTCATCGATCTGGCGGACGACAGACAGGAACCGCTCGAAGTCGACCGGTTTGGTGACGTAAGCGTTCGCGTGGAGGTTATAGCTGCGCAAGACGTCTTCTTCGGCGTCCGACGTGGTCAGCACGACGACAGGGATGCGCTGCAAGTCGGAGTCCGACTTTATCTTGGCCAGCACCTCGTGACCGCCCATCCTCGGCAGGTTGAGATCGAGCAGGATCAGGTCGGGCCTGATCACGTCGGCGTACTCGCCTTCGCGGCGCAGGTACCTGAGGGCGTTGACGCCGTCGCTGACGACGCTTAGCTGATTGCGTACCTTGTTTTCAGCGAACGCCTCCCGCGTGATCAGTACGTCGCCCGGATCGTCTTCGACGAGCAGTACCTGAATCATGACCCCGGCCTCATCAGGAGCCACCGGGCTCTCCTTGGCGGGTTGCCGTGACGGGCAGCGTCCAGCGGATCGTGGCGCCTGGCTGCCCTGCTGTATGGTCGTCGATCCAGATCGTTCCGCCGTGGAAGTCGACGATCTTGCGGCACAGCGCCAGCCCGATTCCCGTGCCCGGATACGCGTCCCTCGGGTGCAGCCGCTGGAAGATCACGAATACTCGCTCCCGGTATTCCTGGTCTATGCCGATGCCGTTGTCCTGGCAGCTGAACTCCCACAGGGCATCCTTCCGCTCAGCGGTAATCCTGATCACCGGGGAGACGTCAACGCGCCTGAACTTGATCGAGTTGCCCATCAGGTTGGCGAAGAGCTGGATAAGCAGGGTACGGTCACCGGTCACCACAGGCAGATGATCGACCGTAATGGTAGCGTCGCTGTCCTCGATGGCTGCCTCGATCTCTGACACGGCCTGCCCCGCGGCCTCGTTCAGGTCGACCGGGCGGAACGCGGCGCCAGGCTGGCCCACGCGCGAGAACGCGAGCAGGTCGTTGATCAGGCCCTGCATCCGCTTGGCGCCGTCGACCGCGTAGGCGATGTACTGCCTGGCTCGCTCGTCGAGCTGGTCCGCGTACCTTGATTCCAGCATCTGGCAGAAACTGGCAACCTTGCGCAGCGGCTCTTGCAGGTCATGGGAGGCCACGTAGGCGAACTGCTCGAGCTCGCGGTTCGAGCGCTGCAATTCCGTGGCCTTGAAAGAAGCCTCGTCCAAGCTGGCGATGAGCTGCCTGCGCATCGCCTCGACGTCGGCGGCCAGTTCCCTGATCTCCTGCGATCCGGTGATCTCGACCTCGTGGTTCAGGTCTCCTGAAGCCACGGTCTGTGCCTCTTTGCGCAGCGACTCGAGCGGCCGCCGTACCCAGAGCGTGAGGCCGATCCACGCCGCGACCGCGGTGCCGATCAGCAGCAAACCTGCCGCGATCGCCTCGATGATCGTGGACCTGGTCGTGTCGTGCAGGCTGCTGAGCGCGCTCAGGCGTTCGCGTTCCGCCTCGTTGTCGAACGTCTTAACCTCGGTTCTGAACGCATTGAATTCGCTCTTGCCTGTCTGTTCCTGAAGCACGGATGGCGTCACGCCGTGTCCCACGGCGGTAATGACGGGAACAGCGAAATCGTTATGCCAGTGATCGGCCTGTGCGAGCATCATCTTGAGGTCGGCGCGCAATGCCGGATACGGGGCAGCCAGGCCGCGAAGCTTAGCCTCGTCCACGGGAGCCTCAGAAGAACCCTGATAATAAGGCTGCAAAAAATCTTTCTGATGTGTGATCGTGTAGCCGCGGACGCCGGTTTCCTCGTTGATTAGCGCGCTGTATTCGTAGCTTGAGTAACGCAGGATCGGATCGAGGCGGTTCACCTGCAAGTTGACGGCGCTGATCATGCTGGCCAGGCCGAGTCCGAACGTCACGCCGAAGGCCGTGAACAGCACTCCGGCGATCGCGAAGGTGATGGTCAGGCGGCGCCGCAGCGACCACCCGCGGCCAGCCAGGCTCTGCCTGGTCCGCGCCCAGGAACTGGCAGCGGGTTCGGCGCTGCTGCCTGTCCTTCCGCCGGCTGGATCCTGCCCGTTGGCTTCGGCGCCCGCCTTGGCGCCGCCGCTGTTAGCGCTGGTGCCCTGGCGCGCGGCCGTCGCGGTCACGCCTGAAGTTTCTGTCACTGGCGCCGTCCTACGACGAGTACGGCGATGTCGTCGGCCGGAGCCTGGCCGTTGAGGCGCTCGACGTGCTTGACCAGGGTGTCAGGCAGCGACTCGGCGAAGCCTGGCTGGTCAGGGCCGCTGGCAAGCGTGGCCTCCGCCACCAGTTCGACCAGGCCTTCCGGGCCGAGGATCTCGCGACCAGGGCCGCCTTTGCCTTCGATCAGGCCGTCGGTGTAGAGCATGAATGCCCAGGAAGGACCGAGCGACACGGGGATCGGCGGCCACTGCACATCGAACAACCCGAGGGGCGGTCCCGGCCTCTCGGCTGACAGCAGGCGCGGTGCCTTGTCCAAGATGAGGGGCGGCGGGTGGCCCGCGAGCCTGAGGCTGCCCGTGCCGCTGGCCACGTCGAGGCTGAGCATCGCGACGGTCGCGAACACCTCTCTTCTGTGGCGCTCGCGTTCCAGCACTTCCTGCAGGCAGGCCAAAGTCTGGTCGGGTCGCCGGCCGGAGAGCACCAGGGTCCGCCAGGCGACTCGCAGGCACACGCCGAGTGCGGCCTCGTCAGGGCCATGTCCGGCGACGTCGCCGATCAGGGCGTGCAGCATCCCGTCGTCAAGCTCGATCAGGTCGTAGAAGTCACCGCCGAGCAATGCCTGATCTCTTCCAGGGCGGTAGCTGAGCGAGTGGTAGAGCCGGTGGTCGTTGATGATCGGGACAGGGAGCAGGCCGCGCTCGAGCCTGGAGTACTCGGCTTGCCTGATCGCCGCCTCGTGGAGCTGGCGTGCCGCCTCGTCGGCCCGCTTCCTCTCGATCGCATACCTGATGCACCGGCCGAGCATGCTGCCGTCCACCTGGCCCTTGACCAGGTAGTCCTGGGCGCCTGCGGTGACGGCCGCGGTCCCCAGCGACTCATCGTTGGCACTGGTCAGCACCAGTACGGCGGCGTCCGGTGCGAGTTCGAGCACGCGCCGCAGGCCGTCAAAGCCCTCTGAGTCCGGGAGCCCGAGGTCGAGAAGCACGCACGCGGGCGACCTGGCCAGGTCGGGCACCGCCGCCCCGATGCTCTGCCGCCAGGTCAGTGACACTGGCAGCCGCGAGTCGTGCAGCAGTTCCGTGGTCAGGATCGAGTCGCCTTCATCGTCTTCGACCAGGAGCACGCTGATCACCGGGGCGGCGGCGTCTTCCGCCTGTCCTGTCCGGTACATTCGGCTGTTCCCCCGCATGCTCTCGCTGGTCTGCCTGACGACCCGGAGCATACTCGCGGATGGAGGTATACCGGTCAGTTCACCTGAGCCGTCACCGTTCACCGCTCAGCGTACTCATCGAAGGTGTCGCGCTCGATCGGCTGCGTGGGGTCACCGGGGGAGGCAGGGGCGGGCGGCGGCAGTTCCCTTGCCTTGGCCCTTGCATTGGTCCTTGCCTTGGTCCTGGCCTTGGCCTTGGGCGCCGGCCGGCGCACGACGATCCGGCGGCGCAGCCAGCTCTGCTTGCGCAGGGTCAGCAGCAGGCCGGCGGCGCCGGTCAGCATCAAGATCCAGCCGACGACCTGCAAGTTCAGGAAGCCTGGGCTGGCGGTAATGGCGAAGGCGAAGATCGCGCCAACCGCGATCACGCTGAGGCTCGGTGCTGTTCTCATTGCTGGCTGCTCTCCTTGGCTCCCTGCGACAAAAGGACATCGAGCGGGACCCGCTTGCTGCCGTCGCGTGTCAGCTCCGCGGTGAAGGCCTCCGCCGTGACTGCGGCTGCGCGCAGGCGCTTCAGGTAGAGAGCCCGGCGGCCGGCGTTCAGTGACAGCCACCAGCCCGCCGCGCCCCTGGCGATCAGGATCAGGCCGGCGACCTGCAAATTGAAGAAGCCCGGATGTCCGCTGACGCCGAATAGCAAGACCGCGCCGGCGACCAGCCACGCACAGGTACGCATGATGCCGGTCCTTCCTATGCTGACGGAGCTGCATCTGCCCGCGCAGGCGCGATTAAACATTGACTGCGCGCGGAGAGTTGTCAGGGTTTATCCGGTGGGTGCGGTGGTACTTTCTTGACGCCGACGGCGGCAGGGACGGCTGCTTGAAGCCGAGCTCGCGCATCCGGCCGGGTGGTCACGGCGACCGCCTGTGGTGATCGGAGGCTTACATGCGGATCGGTGCGATCATCCTTGTCATCTGGCTGATCATCGGAGTGATCGCAGGTGCACAACGGAATTACTACACGGGCAATGTGTCCTGCGCGAAGGCGGGCACGATCTTGGTGACAATCCTTGCTGGCCCGCTGAACTACGTCGGCGTGAACCCCAAGATCCACTGCACGGTACCGAAGCCAAGCAAGTAACCAGGGACCCGGCTGCGTGGTATGGGCGCGGCTGGCGCCGGGGATAACCAGGGCATGACCGACCCTCTGGACGTACTGCGGGTATTGCTCGAAGGTAATCAGCGCTGGGTGGATGGTCAGCTCGAGCATCCTGACCAGACCGTGGCGCGGCGGCTCTCGGTGGCGCCGCGCCAGAGCCCGTTCGCGCTGGTCTTTTCCTGCATGGACTCGCGAGTACCGCCCGAGGTCGTCTTTGACCGTGGTGTCGGTGACCTCTTCGTGGTCAGGACAGGCGGGCAGGCGCTCGACCAGCTCGTGGTGCTCGGCAGCATCGAGTTC
>DATJLT010000161.1:0-10918 GCA_035509195.1 Streptosporangiaceae bacterium
TTTGCCTTAATGTCACGTTGTCGGAGTCTGCCGCTGCCTTGAATCGGCGAAGGTGTTGGTGTGCGGATCGCCTATGTAACTGAGTCCTTCCCACCTGTCGTTAACGGCGTCGCCGTCACCGCGATGCGCGTCGCCGAGCACTTGGTCCGCCGGGGCCATGAACCTATTGTCATCGCACCAGAAGCGGCTCCAGGTTCGCCGTGGCCGGATGCTGACTTCTGCTACCCGGTGGCGCGGATGCCATCCGTCGGGCTCCCGATCTACCCGGATTTCCGCTTCGGCCTGCCCGGGCCGCAGATCAAGGCGGCCATCGCCGGTCACGGCTCTGACCTGGTTCACCTGGCAGGACCGGTGTTCTTCGGCGCCAGCGGCGGCGCTGCCGCCAGGAAACTCGGGCTGCCGGTTGTCGCGGTGTACGCGACCGACATGGCGGCTTACGCCCGTACCTATCACCTCGGCAGGCAGGGCGAGAAGTTCGCGTGGTGGCTGACCAGGCGAACGCATAACCAGTGCGAACGTACGCTGTCCCCCTCTACCGCGACCGCCGCCGATCTGGTCGCGAGGGGCTTCGAGCGGGTCAGCGTCTGGGGCCGGGGAGTGGACACCGACCGGTTCGACCCGGCGAAGCGCAGCGAGAAGCTGAGGGCCGAACTGGCGCCAGGCGGCGAGCTGATCGTGGGCTACATCGGAAGGATCGCCGCCGAGAAGCGCCTTGACCTGCTGAGCGACGTCGCGGCCAGGCCCGGAGTCAAGCTGGTGGTCGTGGGGGGCGGACCGAACCTGGCGATCGCGCGGCGGCAGCTTCCTAAGGCGCTGTTCCTCGGCCAGCGCCAGGGCGAGGAGCTGACCAGGCTCTACGCGAGCCTCGACATCTTCGTGCACAGCGGTCCGCACGAGACGTTCGGTAACACCTTGCAGGAAGCGGCAGCCAGCGGTCTGCCTGTCGTAGCCCCGAAGGCGGGAGGTCCGCTTGACATCGTGGAGGATGGCGTGACAGGGTTCCTCGTCACCCCGGGCGACGGAGCCGCGATCGCGGAGGCGGTTGACGCGCTCGCGTCCGATTGGCAGCTTCGCGCCGCCGCCGGGCGCGCGGCGCGACGCAGCATGCTCGTTCGCTCCTGGGCAGCCAAGGGCGACGAGCTGATCAGTCACTACGAGGACGTGCTAGGCCGGCCGGAGACGGCCGGCGTCGTGGGAGCGGCGGCATGACGACCTTCACCGCGCTTGGTGATTCCATCACGCTTGGCGTCGGCGATCCCGTGAGGCCCGCGGGGCAGCAGCGCCGGGCCTGGCGCGGCTGGGCGGCCCTGCTTGCCGAATCCATGCAGGAGGCTGAACTGCACAACCTGGCGTCCAACGGAGCCCAGGCTGCCGACATCGCCAGGGACCAGCTCCCCCGGGCGCTTGCCAGGAACCCCGACGTGGCCAGCGTTGTCTTCGGCATCAACGACACGCTCAGGCCTGGCTTTGATCCAGGGAAGATCGAGGCGGCCGCGGCGCACACCGTGGGTGCCCTCCGTGCCGCGGGTGCGCACGTGCTGACGATGCGGCTGCCCGACTCCGGCTGGATGCTTGGCTTGCCTGACGCCTTCGCCAGGCCGCTGGCGCGCCGCACCAGCGCCGTCAACGCGGCCATCGACTCGGTCGCGCAGCGTTTCGGCACCCTCCACTTCGACGCCGCGGGCAACCCGGCGACGTACGAGAAGCGGATGTGGGCCGTCGACCGCCTCCACCCGAACGAGCGCGGTCACCGCCTGATCGCCACGTCCTTTCACGAGCTCCTGGCAACGGCAGGCGTGCCGATGGGACCGGCGCCCGATTCAGAACCGCAGAACCCCCCGCCAAGCAAGCTGGCCCAGTTCGCCTGGATGTCGACAAAGGGCACGGCCTGGGTGCTGAAGCGCTCGACCGACCTGGTGCCCTACCTGGTCGCCATGGCGCTGCGCGAAATGTGGTCAGGCGGCGACGAAGACGACACCCCAAGCCCCGACGAAGAGCAAGCCGTAGCCGCGTAGCCGGGCCTACCTGCCCCGCGGGCCGGCTGGGTCAAGGTCACGGCCCGGCCGCTCGCCGCTGGCCGCGAGTTCGTGCGTGATTTCCCTGAGCAGCTCGAGCAGCGCCGTGTGCAGCTCCGGATGCCAGCCATCGAGTTCCTTCGCGATCCTCGCCTCCCGTGCCGCGAACAGGCGCGTATAGGCGTCCTCGCCTGACGGCGTCAGGGCGAGGCCGCCCGCGGGATCCGGATCAGGCGGCGGCAGGTAGCCGGCCGAGACCAGCTCGCCAACGCGCGCGTCGAGCTCATCGACGCTGATCGCCAGGTGCCGCGCCAGCTCGGCCCGCGAGGCTTCCCTGTGCTCGCCGACTCGCAGCAAGAGCCACGCCGCCCTCGGCGTCAGCGAGAGCCCGGCCACGGTCACCAGCCCGCCGTAGACGGTCCGCCTCGCCTCACGGCCGAGCAGGGCGGAGATTGCCCGCCGCATTTCCTCCTCAGAGGTCCTGATCGTGGGCCGTGCTGTCGGCGCCAGCCGGTCGGCCGGGTCCACGGCCCTGGACGTCGACCGCAGCGGCAGTTCCTTCAGCGTCCACGTCAGCGCGAACGCCAGCGCCCCGACCGGCACGGCAGCGAGAAAGACCGTACGTATCGATGACGCGTAACCGGAGATCAGCGCCAGGTGCAACGGCGCGGGCAGCTTAGCCAGCACCGCAGGGCTCGCGCCGCTGGTGATTCCGACCCCTGGCGGGAGCTTAAGCCCGTGCAACGCGGAGGAGATGTTGCCCGGCAGGACATTGTCGAAGATGGCGCCGAACACCGCCGTGCCGAACGAGCCGCCGATCGAACGGAAAAATGTCGTGCCCGAGGTCCCCGCGCCGAGGTCGCGGTACTCAACCGCGTTCTGCACGGCGATGACCAGTACCTGCATCGTCGCGCCGATCCCGACCCCGAGCACGAACATGTAGAGCGACGAGGCCAGCGTGCTCGTCGCCACGCCGAGATGAGAAAGCAAGTACAAGCCGAGCGTCAGCAACGCGGTCCCGATCACGGGGAAGACCTTGTACCTCCCCCACCGCGAGATAAGCTGCCCTGTCCCGATCGAGGTCAGCAGCAGCCCTGCCATCAGCGGCAGCAGCCTGATCCCCGACGCCGTCGGCGAGACACCCCGCACCACCTGCTCGTACTGCGGCAGGTAGGTCAGTGCGCCGAACATGGCGAACCCGACGACGAAGCCGATCGCCGACGATGCCGCGAACACCGGATGCCTGAACAGGTGAAGCGGCAGCACAGGCTCCTTCGCCCGGTGCTCAGCCAGCACGAACGCGGCGATGAACAGGACTCCTAGCACGCCGAGCGTGATGATCGGACCTGAGGACCAGGCGAACGTGACCCCGCCGAGCGAGGTGAGCAGCACCAGGCTGGTCGCCGCGCCGCCGATCATGATCGTGCCCAGGTAGTCGATGCTGCGCTTGACGCGGCTCAGCTTGCCTGGCAGGACCGCGGCGACGACCACAAGCGCCACGATCCCGATCGGCACGTTGACGTAGAACACCCAGCGCCACGACAGCGTGTCGACGAAGAAACCGCCGATCAGCGGTCCGATCACGCTGGTCACGCCGAACACGGCACCGAAGAACCCCTGGTACCTGCCTCGCTCGCGGGGCGGCACGATGTCGCCGACGATCGTCTGGGCGCCGACCATGAGCCCGCCGCCGCCGATGCCCTGCAGCGCGCGGAAGAGGATCAGCTCGGTGATCGACTGGGAAAGCCCCGACAGGATCGAGCCGATCAGGAAGATCACGATCGCGGCCTGGAAGAACGTCTTCCGGCCGTACAGGTCGCCGAGCTTGCCCCACAGCGGCGTCGACACCGTCGACGCCAGCAGGTAGGCGGTCACGATCCAGGACAGCTTGGACAGGTCGTGCAGGTCGCCTGCGATCGTCGGGAGCGCGGTCGCGACGATCGTCTGGTCAAGCGCGGCCAGCAGCATCCCGAGCAAGAGCCCGCCCATGATGATCAGCACCTGACGGCGGCCAAGCTGGGCGGGAGCGGCGGGGGCCTGCGCGGTTGCGGTCATACTCCAAGATCTTCCACGGACGGGCACTCGCTGGCCATCCCATCGAGCCAGTCACGCAGCGCAAGCGTCGCCCGCACGTCGCCCTCGTTGTAAGCGAGCAGCCACTCCCGCGCGTCCAGATCGGAGCTGTCCACGGCCGCGCCGTGCTTGAACAGCGCAGTCAGCCCGCCTGGATCATCGACCTCCCAGCGGAACCCGGCCAGGCCAGCCACGTTCTTCAGCCCGCACGCTTCCCCCGTGATCAGCTGAGAACGGAACACGGCGAGCAGGTCTACCCAGGCCGGCGACCCGATGAACGACTCAACTTCAGCCTCGCAGCCGGCCGCGGCGCCCAGCCGGCGAAGCTGGCCATTCTCGGCTGCTGCATTAAAGCAATAGGCGTTCAGCCAGCAATCACCGGCGGCGGCCGTCTCCCGCAGGCCGGTCAGCCAGGACCAGAACGCCTCGAACACCCTGGTCTCCGCCGCCGGAGTCATCGGGTCCCAGGTGACGAACGCATGGTACCCGGCGTGCTCGCCGAGCCGTCCGGTACGGTCGGTGACCAGGGCACCCCACAGGTACACGCCGTCCTCGGTGTTCTCCATGTCAATGTCCACCTCAACGCCGGCGCGGGGCACGGTCACCCGCTCCACGCCCCGCCGCCGGTAGGCGGGCGCCGGCCCGAGCGCGGCCCTGGCAAGGTCGATCTGCCCGGCCAGGTCACCGAGCGGGCTGTCGCAGTACGCCGCCGTGCGCGGGTCAAGCGAACGGGCATCGCCCAGCGCGCGCAGGCCGGCGTCGTGCAGGCGGGCGAGCTGGCCGTGCCGTCCTGGCCCGACGACGTCCTCGATAGCGGTGTCGTCCTGGCGGCTGTCCAGGGCCGCCAGGACCGGGCGCAGGTCCACCCTGGCCCCGACGAGCGTCGCGGTCCTGTGATCGAGCGCGGCGAGCTCGGCCCTGCTGGTCACCCCGTGATCCCTGTGCACCTTCCATGCCCGCCAGCCGACGCCAGGCACCAGGCTCACGTCCCCTGACCCCGCTGCCAGGTAAGGGCCGCACCACGCCCACCAGGGGCAGTCCTCGCACTCCCCGATCCTTACCGGGACGACAAGCGGCGCGACAGCGGGGTCTACGACGTGCATCGCCGCCACGGCGGCGATGTCCAGGCGGAAGTCGAACTCGAAGTCGTAGACCTCCATCGTCGACCGCTGCTTGCGGCGGCCGCTCGCGGACGGCGTGTGCCAGACAGGCGCGTCCAGGTCGTACCAGGTGACCACGCCCTCGGTGCCGATGATCCCGCCGAGACGGCCGCCACCTGCCGCCGTTCCCGCGGCTTCGAGCATTCGCTGGTAGTGAGCGAGTTGCATCAGGTCTGCGAGCCGCTTGCGGGCGGCCTGGCCAGGGACTGGCACGGCCGACTCGAACCCGGGCGTACCGAAGTCGCTGCAGAGCGCCTGCAGGCCAAGGGGAGCGACGCCGAGCGTCCTGTGGTGCTTGACGTCGACGGCGCGGTACCCGGTCAGGTCCCGCGCGGCCACGAGCACGTCTGGCTCGCCAGAACGGCGGCCGGCCACGTCGACGGGCAGGCGGCCGGCCACGATGACGGGAACCCCAGCGGCCATCGAGTCGATGGTGCTTGCTTCGCGCTGAAGCTTGTGCTCTTGATTTTCCCTGTCACCTGGCTCGACGGCGACTGCCTCAGGACAGGCGGCGAGCAGCCTGGCAAAGGTCTGGCGCTCGAACTCGATGCCGCCCGCGAACAGGCGCGCGAGACCGGGCGGCGGCTCAAGCGGCTCGCAGGGCCTGATCACATCCCACTGGGTGCGGACCGGGCATTGCTTAGCCGGGTACCCGCCGAGCGGCGGCACTTCTGAAACGTCGTAACGAGTGGGCACGGGCTGATCGTACGGGCTGGCACCGTCAGTCGTTCAGTCCTCGCTGGCCGGCGGCACGGTCGGGACAGGGAGCGCGGCGTGGACAGGGAGCATGGCCGCGATGACGGGTTCTGGTTCTGTCGGTGGCGCGGGGGCAGCGCTCGAACTGGCCAGGCGGGCAATGCCCCAGGCGGCAAGCAGCGCCGCCGCTGACTCGATCACGATCCTGACCGGGCCGCCGCCGAGCCGCTCATGGTAGACAAACAAGCCGAGCAGCGACCCGATCACGGGATCGAGCACCGCGAAGGCAGGGAGGAACGCCGCCAGTGCCGCGGCGCGGTACCCGTTCTGCTGCATCGTGTACGTCATCAGGCCGACGACCACCAGCAAGTACAGGCGGGGATCTGCGAAGATCGCGAGTTCCCTGCTCCCTGCCAGGAAGGCTACGGTCTTGGTCAGCGCGTCGGTCACCCCTGCCGCGACGCCGCCGCCGATGCCGAGAATGAGCGCGCGCTTGACCGAGTGCAGCCTGACCGCGATCAGAACGGCGATCCCCGCGATCACGAACGCGCCGACAGCCGCGAAGGCGAGTTGCCTGGTGCCGGCGGTCTGCTGGCCGCCAGAGGGCTGGGACGCGACAAGGAACACGGCAAGCCCGGCGAACGTGGCAATCGCGGCGCACCACTGGATCGGGCGCATCCTGCGCCGCTCCACCCAGGAAGAAAGCGCGAGCGCGACGAGAAGGCTGCTGGCCAGGACGGGCTCGATGACGACGAGGCGGCCGGTGCCCAGGGCGGCAGCCTGAAGCGAGATGCTCGCGATGATCGCGGCGAAGCCGAGCAGCCAGAGCGGCCGGCGGAACAGGCGCACCAGTACGCCCGTGTCGAACGCGGTCTGCTGCGGCAACGTGCAGGCGACCCGTTGCTGCAGGACGTTGGCAACCGCGAAGCAGATCGCTGCTGCCAGCGCAAGCAGCACAGCGACAGGCTGGGCGAGAAGACCCGTCATACGGGGTCCGACTCTGGCATAAGGGACATCATGCCGTGTGGGTGCCGGATAAGGCTAGCCTGCGGTCCCTGAGGCGTTTCCGCAGGTCAGCCTTATCCGACATAGCCGTCATGGTTACCAGTAGTGCGTCGTCGACGGCGAGCTGTTCATGACGCTGCCGACCATCTCTGGCGGCTCGAACACCGACTGGATCGCGATCCGGCCAGGGCCGGTGAGGCGCAGCCACATCGACTTCGCCTGCCACCGTGCCGAACTGAACCAGTACTGGCCCCTCGGGTACTCAAAGTGCAGGTGCATCCGCACCGTCGGGTCTTTCCAGATGAGAGCGTCGGGCTGCACCAGGATGCTCTGGCCCTGGTTCAGGTCCCTGATGAAAGTGTTACCTGGTCCGTGCAGCAGGAGCAGGCCATGGCCGTCACGGGCGGTGAACCTGTCCATCGTCTGCCCGATCGGGTAATGCCATTCCTCGTCGTCGCCGTCTTGCGTGGTGAACCAGACGCCCGCGCGTTCCCACTGGTACTGGACGTTGGTCGTGGCGACGAGGAAGCGGTGCTCGACGACGTCAACGGCATGGCCGGCCGGGAGCGGTATCGCCAGGGTCTCGCCCGGCTTGTCCGCGCTGATCGCGATGTGCCCTGGCCCCGTGGCCTGCATCATGATCAGCGGCATCCCGGCCAGTACCCGGTTCCAGCCGCCGCCCATTTTCAGCGCCTCGAGGCGGACGCTGGTGTCGGAGTGAAGGAAGACGTGGTGACTGAAGTAGATCGAGTCCGCGGCGTCAAGCTTCATTTCAGCGACGGGTACCTGCGTGCCGCTGATCTGAGCCGTTGACCGGTTGAACCTGATCCGTGCCATGTCCTTGATCGCCGGCTGCTTGACCCAGCCGGAATCTGTGACCTTGAGCCGGATATCGATCGGGGCGCCGCAGCGGTCACAGGCCGTGCCGCTGCCTTCGCTCTGATTCCGGCAGTACGGGCAGACGTAGCTGCTCGTGGCGGTTGGAGTAGACATGGGGCAGCTCCTTATTCGCTGCCGTGATGGACGTACATGGACTGGATGCCTACCCGGCCGGGCCCGACCATCTCCGCGAGGAACATGTTGTGGCCCATGAGGCCCGTCCTGATGTTCTGCTTCACGGTGTTCATCTGCACCGAGGAGTCCTTGTAAAGGAAGCCGCCAGGCTCGACGAGTATCTTCTCGCCTGGCTGGAGCGTCTTCTGGAACACGTTGCCGTAACCGTGCAGGAGGAGCAGGCCCTGCTCCTGATGCGTCACGAAGCGGTCCATGTACATGCCGCTGCCGCCATGCAGGACGTTGGCAAGGCCCTTGATCCGCACGAAGGAGTAGTTGAGCGAGTGCGTCCCGGCCAGGAACGCGTGCTCGCGGACGTCGATTTCATGCGAGGGATGTATGGGCAGCACGACGACCTCGCCCGTGGCATCGCGCGAGAACGCGATCCGGCCGGGGCCGTGCGCCACACTGACCACGTGCGGCATGCCGCCAATCGTGCGCTTCATGCCGCCGCCGGTGTTGAGCGCCGACATCGGCACGTTCGGCTCTTTCCACAGCATCACATGATGCTCGAAGAACACCGAGTCACCGTGCGCCAGGTTGATCTCGGCGACAGGGACGATCTCGCCCTCGACCTGGCAGGTCGAGTTCGAGAAGTGGAATTCCGTCATGTCCCGCAGCCGGGGCGCCTCGGTCCAGCCAGAGTCGGACACAACGTTCCGCTGATCCAGCGGCGCACCGCAGGTGTTGCAACTGGTCCGGTTGGCCTCGTTCTGCGCCTTACACCACTGACACTCGATCCGATCCATAAAGGCTGGCCTTTCTTCTCGTGATAGCCCTTAGCAGACGAAGAGCCCCTTAAGAGGATCAGATCGTAGCTCAGGACCACGTCGTAGCACCCGGTTATGCGTTAGTTACCTGGGGCTAGGCCCGAACCGGCCTAGCCCCAGGTCGTGCCGGGTTCAGCTCGCGGCGGTGCCGCACTCCGCGCAGAACTTCGCGCCCGGGTTCAGGCTGGCGTTGCAGTTGGTGCAGTGCTTGGACGTCGGGGTACCGCACTCGGGGCAGAACTTGGCGCCGGCCGCGAGCTGAGTCGAGCAGTTGCCGCAGGCGATTCCTGGCACGGCGTCGGCGATCGGCGCGGCTGCCGCGGGTGCTGCCGCGGGCGGCGGGGGCGGTGGTGCCTGCGGTACGGGCTGCGGTGCCGGGTAAGGCGGCTGGCCAGGTGCGGGCGGCGCGTAGCCGGGACCGCCGCCGGCGAAGCCGGGAGCGGGAGGCGGCGGGTAAGGAGCCTGCTGCGGTGCCTGCATCTGCCCGGCGAGGCCCATGCCCGCGCCGAAGAAGATCGGAGCGGTCGCACCGCCGCCCTGGGCCAGGCCCTGGCCCGCGCCCTGCATCATCTCAGCCTGGGCGGCCTGCTGGAAGCCGCCGGCCAGGCGGCTGTAGGCGGTGTCGCCTGCCAGCTTCTTGAGTCGCTTGCTGTCGTCCTCGTCCAGGTTGATGTCGACGTTACCTAGCCTGGTGATTCTGATGCCGTAGTCATCGAGCTCGGCGTTGGCGGCCTGCATCGCGCCGCTCTCGATCTCAGGGCTGTGCATGGACAGGCCAAGGATCTGCCAGGCACCCGACATGAGCTGGGTGGTGACCGTGGTCCTTGCCGCCTTGAGCAGTTGCTGTGTCACCCAGTCGGTGACGGCGTGGTTGTCGGTCACGTCGACGGTGCCGACCAGGTTCGTAATCACCTTCGTCGGCTCGACGACGTGCATCGAGTACTCGCCGAACGAGCGCAGCGTCACGATCAGCCCGGTCTGCGGGTCCTGCACGTCATCGAGACGGCCACCGAACCGCTGGCTCGGGTACTCGCGGGCGCCGACAAAGTAGATCTCGGCCTTGAACGCGTTGCCGCCAGTGGCCCAGTCAACAAAGAGACCGAGGAACGGCAGCTCCCTGGCATCCAGCGTGTGCTGGCCGGGGCCGAGCGTCCCCATGACCTGGCCCTGGCTGATGAACACCGCCTGCGCGTCGGGCTCGACAATGGCACGCGAGAACTTGCGGATGTTGGTGTCGGGCCACTTGTAGACGATTTGACCCTTGGAAGTGTCAGGCGCCGCGATGAACTCACGGCGGGCCTCGTTGAGAATGCCCATCAAATCGCTCCTTCTTACCATCGCGGGCATGACGGCACTCGGTGCCGCGTCTAGCGGGATCATACCTACGGTCGGGGCAATCTGGGCTCTAACCAAGTCCCGATTGAGTCCCGCTCCAGTCCCGATTAGCTGCGCGAACGTGCGGATGTCCGATCTCGGTGGTTTGCGTGCCTTGATCCCCGGCTTACTCGTCGGCGACGATGGAGCCGGCTCGCTCGCCGAGGGTGGGGTCCCGGCGGCTCAGGATGTAGGCGTAGATGACCGAGACCACGATGATGCCGAGCGCGGCGTAGGGGAACCAGTCGTACGGGGCCAACTGTCCCGGCTTGACCAGGTAGTACACGGGGATCGCGATCGCGATCATGCCAAGTACCGGCAGGATGACGTGCTTCAGCACGTTGAACTCTGTGCGCCTGAACTTGAGGTAGAAGAACGGGAGCGCCAGGTTGGCGAGGAAGTAGACGACGAGGACCAAGATGGTGCCCATCGTCGAGGACTCGACGAAGAAGGTGAGCGGGTTCATCGTGGCGGAGTTCTTCGGGCCGCCGATCAGGTGCAGGAACGCCCAGACCAAGATGATCAGGCTCGCCACGCCGACGAACACGAAGATCGCGTTGACCGGGGTGCGGCGTACCGGATGGACCTTGCCGATCCAGGACGGGAGCAGTCCTTCGCGGCCGGCGTTGAAGATCAGGCGGGCCTGCGAGTTCACTGCCGAAATGAGGACGCCGAGCGTGGAGGTCAGGCCGGCGAGGTAGGCGAAGACCGCGAACCCGGCCAGGATCGAGTGGGCGACGGTGATGAACGGGATCGAGGCGTTGGCCAGGGC
>DATJLT010000162.1:0-14215 GCA_035509195.1 Streptosporangiaceae bacterium
GTTTGGGCGCTTTGGTCGTTTATCGAGCGAGAACTACGGTGAACCTGGTCTGGCCAGGGCAGCTCGTCAGAGTGACCCGGCCGCCGTGGGCGCTGGTGACCGCGTCGACGATGGCAAGGCCCAGGCCGGTGCTCGCGCCTGGCGAGCCTGCTGGGCCGGCCGAGTCGGCCGAGCCGGCCGGGCCGGGGGAGCGAGACGCGCTGCCCCTCACGAACCGCTCGAAGAGCCTGGACTGCAAGTTTGCGGGAATCCCCGGCCCTTCGTCGGTCACGCTTAGTTCGGCGCTGCCGTTGCGCTCCTTGAGCGCGACCGTGACCTTCGTGCCTGCCGGGGTGTGCTTGGCCGCGTTGCTGAGCAAGTTGGCCAGTACCTGGCGGAGCCTGCCCTCGTCGCCGGTCACGGTGACCGGCTCGGCTGGCAGGTCAAGCAGCCAGCGGTGGCCAGGAGCTGCCGCGCGAGCGTCGCTGGTCGCGTCGATCGCGAGCCTGGTCAGGTCGACCGGCGCCCGCTCGAGCGGACGGCCAGCATCCAGTCTCGCCAGCAGCAGCAGGTCATCGACGAGACCGCTCATCCGGGCCGACTCGGCACCTACCCGTTCGAGCGCCCGCCGTACGTCATCTGGCAGGTCGTCAGCGTGACGCTGCGCCAGTTCGGCGTAACCCCTGATCGCGGCCAGGGGTGTCCGCAGTTCATGGCTGGCGTCCGCGGCGAACGTGCGCAGCCTCGCCTCGCTTGCGTGCCGCCTGGCCAGGGCGGATTCGACGTGCCCGAGCATGCGGTTGAACGCCGCGCCGAGCATGCCAACCTCGGTGCGCGGATCGGCCGAGTCGACCCGGTGAGGGAGATCGACCTCGCCGCTGGCCAGTGGCAGGCTGGTGACCTCGGTCGCGGTCGCCGCGATCCGCCCGAGCGGCCGCAGCGACAGCCGCACCCATGCCGTTCCCGCGAGGCCTGCGAGCAGCAGCGCCAGGCCGAACACGATGGCCTCGGTGATCTCGACCTTTTCGAGCGTGGACTGCGTCTGCGCTAGCGGAAGACCGGTGACGAGCACGGCGCCGTCCGGCTGCCTACTGGCTTCGAGCAGGTAATCGCCGCCCGCCGACGGCAGATCGCGGGATACCGGCGTGCCGGTAGCAGGCAGGGCGGCGACCACGGACGCGTCGGCCTCGGAAAGGTGACAGCGCTCGTTGGTGATGCTCGCGTACGTCGCCTTGTAGTCGGCGGTCTCCGAGTACTTCGTCAGCAGCGCGCTGAACGTGCCTTGTGACTGCCCGTTGATCGTGACGCAGTTCGGCACCGGCGGCAGCCAGTGGGGATCGCCGTCGTGGTCGCCGCCGGGCGGCGGCCGGCCGGGCGGCGGCTGGCCGTTCGAGGTGACGCAGTTCGTGAACCTGGTGCCCGCCTCGGAGAGCTGCCCGGCGAGCTGCTGGTAGAGGGCGCCCCTGAGGACCACGTACGTGGTCGCGCCGACCAGCGCGCAGGCGAGCGCCAGCAGCGCTACCAGGCCCGCGATGAGCCGGCCACGCAGCGTTCGGCCGGCGAGCCAGTGACTAGCCCGCTGGACGTAGGACATACCCCACGCCTCGTACCGTGTGGATCAAGGGCTCGCGACCGGCGTCGACCTTCTTGCGCAGGTAACTGATGTAGAGCTCGACGATGTGGGCCTGCCCGCCGAAGTCGTAATTCCACACCCGGTCGAGAATCTGTGCCTTGGAAAGGACGCGGCGCGGATTGCGCATGAGGAATCGCAGCAGCTCGAACTCGGTCGCGGTCAGCTCGATCAGCTCGCCACCACGGTGAACCTCCCTGGCATCCTCGTTCATGGTCAGGTCGCCGATGGTCAGCTCCGTGCCTGTTCTTGCCCTGGTGACGCCTGCTCGCCTGAGCAGGCCGCGCAGCCTGGCCAGCACTTCTTCCAGGCTGAACGGCTTGGTCACGTAGTCGTCGCCGCCGGCCGTGATGCCTGCGACCCGGTCCTCGACCGCGTCGCGGGCGGTGAGGAAGAGCACGCACACGTGGGGAAGCTCGGCTCGTACCCGGCGGAGCACCTCTAGTCCGGAGAAGTCGGGCAGCATGATGTCGAGTACGACCGCATCAGGGCGGAACTCGCGGGCCGCGCGCACCGCCGACGCTCCGTCCCCGGCCGTCCTGATGTCCCAGCCTTCGTAGCGGAGCACGCTGGCAAGCAGTTCGGCCAGGCTGGGCTCGTCGTCGACGACCAGCACGCGGATGGGGCTGCCGTCGGCCCGAGCGCTCGCGGTGGTTTCCTCAAGCACGCTCATCATGACTCCTCACGCTGCCTACACTGCCTGCACAACGTCTGAGTCAGGTACAGGCTTCCTCTGAGGTTCCTCTGAGCGGCTCAAGATCAATGCCAGGGCCGGGCAGTCCGTCACGGTGCGTCTCGCCTGCCTGATCAGGCGGACGGGTACCGGCTGATCGGAGATGAGCGGGTAACCCCACTCGTCCAGGCTGATCAGCTCGGGCAGCAGCTCTGCGCACACGCCGTGACCAGAACAGGCGATCGGGTTAACTCGAAGGTTCATCTCGCCGCCTCCGCAGGCAGGAAGGGTTCCTGGTCTGGCGCCGTGCAGTGCCCGCGCCGGTGGGCATCGATTTCGTCGCTGAACGTGCTGAGCGCGCTCGCGACGAAACGCACGGTGCCGTCGGGGTGGGCGCAGGCGCCACGGCGCTGCACCAGGCCAGACCAGCGCTGCAGGTCGGCGAGCAGCGCCGGTGCCTGGTGGCTGGACGGTATGGCGATTTCGGCGAGAGCGGCGGCGATCCTCGGGAGTCCGTTGCGGCAAGGACCGCACTGGCCGGCCGACTCGAGCGCCAGGTACCTGGCTACCCTCGCGGTCTCGGTCAGTCCGCACCTGTTCAGGGGAAGCGCGGCCAGTACTCCGGCGCCGACGGTCGCGCCGTAGGGGCGCAAGGACGCATCGCTCAGCCTGAGGCCGGCCGCCAGTTCCGTCGGCAGCCAGGCACCGTGATACCCGCCGACCAGTACGGCGCCAGCGCCGCGCAGGTCAAGCAGGCTGGACAGCCTGGTGCCGAAGGCCGTCTCGGTGATCTCGATGCGGCCACTTGCCTGTCGCAGCGTGCAGATGAGGGTGCCGGGCTCCGCCGCCGTGCCTGCCTCGCGGAACCAGGCTGCACCGTATCTGGCGATCAGGCTCAGGTGAGCTAGGGTCTCGACGTTCTGCACGAGCGTGGGCCTTCCGTCCACCCCGCGCTCGAACACGCGCGGCGGCGTGAACGCCGGAAGGGCCTGGCCGCCGCTGATCCGGCTGGCGAGCGCGGATTCCTGGCCGGCGAGGAACCTGGCCGGCGCCTCGACGAGGCGTACGGGAACACGGTCGGTCCCGGTCGCGGCGCGCTGCACGATCAGGCTGGTCAGCCACTCCGCGCTGGCCCGGTCGATCGCGGCGTACAGCACGCCTTCCGGCGCGCCGGTCGTCTCTGCCGCGAGTTGCAGGCCGTCGAGTACGAGGTGAGGTGCGAGGAGGAGCAGGGACTTGTCCTTGGCGCTGGCTGGTTCGCCTTCCGCGCCGTTCGCGACCACGACGGGGCGTCCTCTTCCCCGCGCGCTTGCGTCGAGCACGGCGGCGAGCTTCCTGTGCACGGGGAAGGCGGCACCGCCCCGGCCGGTCAGGCCGGCCGCCCTGACCTCGTCGATCAGGAGACCCGCACGGTTCAGGTAGGGGAGTGGACCGAATCGTTTCTGGTGTATGGCCAGGTCAATGATCGGGTTACCTGGCGTGGGGAGCAACCGCGGTCGCTGACGCGCGGCGGCCTTAGCCGCTTCGGCGGCCCGTGCCGCCTCGGTGGTCTCGCGCGGTGGCAGGGTGTCAGAAATCATTGGTGTATCGCCTTCATGTGTCGACGGGGGCTTAGCTCGCGGGTAGCGAGGAGTTCAGGGACAAAGCGGGCCGCCGGCGTCTGGCGCAGCGCGCTCGCCGTCCGCCAGCCGATCGCCGCGAGTACGGCCGCCACGCTGGCCAAAGTCAGCCAGAGCGGCAGGCCGCTGCGCAGGTCAGGGCCGGTTCCGATGCTGTGCAGTACCGCGACAGGCCAGCAGGCGTAGGCCAGCCAGTGCACGGCACGCCAGGTACGCCGCCCGATCCTGGCCCTGAGCAGGCTGGTGACGACCACGGCGATGCCGAGATCGACAGACACTGCGCCTAGGCCAAGCCACAGCGGCTTGTACGCGGAAGCCAGCGGGATCACGGCGGCGAGCGGTGAGATGCTGACGTACGAGTCGGCGACCGCGGTCAGGATGTGCACGGCGAGGAACCCGAGCGCGAGCAGCGAGATGTAGCGATGCAGGCTGACCGAGCCGAACCTGGGCAGGCCAGGCAGCTTCCGCTGCGTGCTGACCAGCAGGCCGAGCACGACGACCGCGGTGAACAAGATGAGGCAGACCACGCCGGTCGCCCGGCTCAGGTACCAGAGCGCGATGCTCGACGAGTGCATCACGAGCCTCCTGATGACACTTGGGGCGCGCTCGAGCTCGTGGTTGGCGTTGAGCTGGGCGACTTGAGGCCGGTACCAGAGGTCTTCCTGGCCCTCGCCGAGTGCGTCGGCTGAGCGGCATGCGTGCTCGTGCTCGTGCTCGTGCTCGTGCTGGCAGGCTTCTGCGTAGGCGAACTGGCCGCCGATGAGGTCACGCCTGGCAGGGCGAAGGCCAGCCCGGCAGCGGCGATGATGCTTGCCGTTGTGGTCGTCATGGCCACCGTTCGCACGCGCGCATGGCCACGGTCTCTCGCCGCGATCTTCGAGCGTGCGCCGGAAGTGCTGTCGTTCATGGGCCCAAGGATCGGTGACGTAGTTCATCCTTTCCGCTGGGAAACCTCTGAGCCGCCTATGAAGCTGGCAAGGCAGACCGCCAGGTACTGTGCGCCCATGAGCGAGGAGCGGCACGATAACGTCAGGGTTCAGCGTCACGGCGAGATCGCCGAGGTTGTGCTCGACCGGCCCGAGGCCATGAACGCACTGGATACGGCCACCCTCCGCGCACTCGACGTGATCTTCACCAACCTGGCGGGTGACTCGTCCGTGCTTGTCGTGGTGCTGACCTCGGCCGGTGAACGGGCCTTCTGCGCCGGTGCCGATCTCAAGGAGCGGGCCGCGATGACCGACGCCGAGATCATGGCGCAGCGCCCGGTGTTCCGTTCGGCGTTCGGTGCCCTGCTCGACCTGCCGCAGCCGGCGATCGCCGCCGTGCACGGGTACGCGCTCGGTGGCGGCTGCGAGCTTGCGCTTAGCTGCGATGTGATCGTGGCCGACGGCACCGCGGTCTTCGGCCTGCCAGAGACCTCGGTAGGACTCGTACCTGGCTGCGGCGGCACCCAGCTAGCGGCGCGGCGGATCGGGCCTGGCCGGGCGGCCGAGCTGATCTTTACCGGGCGTCGCATCGACGCGCCTCTCGCGGACGCGATCGGGCTCGTTGACCTGCTGTTCATGGTGGGAAATGCCAGGGACCACGCGCTTGAGCTTGCCGGGAAGGTCGCGGCGAACTCCCCGGTCGCGGTCCGCGCGGCCAAGCGCGCGCTCAGGAACGGCGCCGGCCTCGGCCTTCCGGCGGCACTTGAGGTCGAGGACGCCGCCTGGCGCACCGCCGCCGGCAGCGCCGACCGCCGCGAGGGCGTCGCCGCGTTCGCGGAAAAGCGTCAGCCCGCCTGGCCCTCGGTCACCCCCGACGGCTGAAGCCGGGCAGACCGGGCGCCGCGGAGCAGCCGTTACAGCAACGGGAGGCCACCGATGCTGCCACGCAAGCCAGGCCCAACGACAACGACAAGCCACCGATGCTGTTCCTGTGACATCAACAGGCCAGCGATGTCGTTGTCCTTGCCGCGCCAGCAGCATCGCCGGGCCAGCGTTGCCGTTGGCCCGGCGTTTCGGGCGATTTGTTCCCCGAGCCCAGGTCAGCCTCGGCCGGCCCAGCCGGAGCCGCCTTGCCCTGGTTGGACGCCGCTGGCCGGACAGGGTTAGCTTGACTAGTGAGTAGGAGGGGTACCCAATAGTGTCTGACCTGCCCAATCAGATCTCCGTAAGAGAAGTCGGTCCGCGCGACGGCCTGCAGAACGAAGAGCCGGTACCAACGAAGGACAAGATCGAGCTGATCGACCGGCTGTCGGCCACCGGCGTACGCAGGATCGAAGCGGTCTCGTTCGTCAGGCCCGAGGCGATCCCGCAAATGGCGGACGCCGACGAGGTCTGGCGCGGTATCGACAGGGCGGACACCGTCCGCTACTCGGCCCTGGTACCTAACTTGCGCGGCGCTCGGCGAGCGCTCGACGCCGGTCTAGGCGAAATCGAGGTCGTCGTCTCGGCGTCTGACACGCACAACAAGAAGAACGTGAACCGGTCGACCGATGAGTCGCTCGACGACATAGCCATGATCATCGACGAGGCTCACCAGCGCGGCGTCACCTGCCAGGTCGTCGTCGCCACCGCCTGGGGTTGCCCCTACGAGGGAGATGTACCTGTCAGCCGGGTCGTGCGGGTCGCCAGCCAGGCGGTGGCCGACGGCGCCGACTCGATCTCTTTCGGCGACACCACGGGCATGGCCACGCCTGGAAGGGTATGGTCGCTGATCGGCGAGTTCCGCTCCGCCAACCCGGAAACGGCACTTAACCTGCACTTCCACAACACCAGGGGGGCCGGCCTTGCCAACGTTCTCGCCGCGCTCGAACTCGGCGTGGCCGACTTCGACGCCTCCATCGGCGGCCTCGGCGGCTGCCCTTACGCGCCTGGCGCGAGCGGGAACATCGCCACGGAAGAACTCGTGCACATGGTCGCTGACATGGGCATTGATACCGGAATCGAGCTTGACGCGCTGATCGGCGCGGCGGCGGACGCCGAGCGGATAGTGGGCAGGGAACTCCCCTCGCAGGTGCTCAGGGCGGGCCCGCGCACCAAGACCCTGCTCCCCTGACTGGGTACGCTCAACGATCGTGAGCGCTGCACAAGATCAGACCGAAGCCGGCCAGGCCCATGCGGACCTTTCCGAGGTCCGCGCCAAGATCGCTAAAGGCGGAGCCGCCAAATATCACCAGACGGCAGCCGCCAGCGGAAAGCTGTTCGCCAGGGAACGTATCGGAAAGCTGGTCGACGCCGGCAGCTTCAGCGAAGACGGCATTTATGCCAATGTCCTCGCTGACGGGCTCCCCGCCGACGGCGTGATCACCGGCATCGCCACGGTCACCGGGCGCCCGGTCGCTCTCATGGCCAATGACTCGACGGTCAAGGCAGGTTCGTGGGGCGCAAGGACCGTCGAGAAGATCATCAGGATCATTGAGAAGGCCTACTCGAGCGGGCTGCCGATCGTGTACCTGATCGACTCGGCCGGGGCGAGGATCACCGATCAGGTCGAGATGTTTCCCGGCCGCCGCGGCGCGGGGAAGATCTTCCACACTCAGGTCCGAGCCTCAGGGTCGATCCCCCAGGTCTGCGCCCTGTTCGGTCCGTCAGCGGCCGGGGGAGCCTACATACCGGCGTTCTGTGATTACGTCGCCATGGTCGACGGCAACGCGTCCATGTACCTGGGCAGCCCGCGCATGGTCGAGATGGTCGTCAAGGAAAAGACGACGCTCGAGGAAATGGGCGGCGCCCGGATGCACTGCACAGTGTCAGGCTGCGGCCATCATCTGGCACCTGACGAGGCGGACGCGATCGAGGCCGTCCGCCGCTACCTCTCCTACCTGCCGGCCAACTGGCAGGAAGCCCCTCCGCCGGCCCCGCCGGCCGTCCCGGAGCCGATCGACCTGCGCAAGCTCGTGCCTGTGAGTGAACGTCAGGCCTTCGACATGCGCCGCTACGTGCGCGGGATCGTGGACGAGGGTTCCCTGTTCCAGATACACGAACTGTGGGCCAGGGAACTGGTCACCGGCTTCGCCAGGCTCGACGGGCAGGTCATCGGCGTCGTCGCGAACAACCCGATGTTCAAGGGCGGCGTCTTGTTCGTCGACTCAGCCGACAAGGCGACGAGGTTCATTCAGACCTGCGACGCCTTCAACGTGCCCTTGCTGTTCCTCGCCGACGTGCCGGGGTTCATGGTCGGCACAGCGGTAGAAAAGCAGGGCATCATCAGGCACGGCGCCAAGATGATCAGCGCCGTCTCAGAGGCCACAGTGCCTAAGATCTGCGTGGTCGTGCGGAAGGCTTACGGTGCGGGGCTTTACGCGATGGCCGGGCCCGGCTTCGAGCCTGACGCCACGCTGGCACTGCCGACCGCGAAGATCGCGGTCATGGGCGCCGAGGCGGCGGTCAACGCCGTGTACTACAACAAGCTCACCGCCATCGCTGACCCGGCCGAACGCGAGGCGGAGACGCGGAAGCTCCGCGACGTCTACGAGGCCGACATCGACATCCTGCGCCTCGCAGGCGAACTGGTCGTCGATGACATCGTCGAGCCGGAAGCACTGAGATCCGACCTGATCAGGCGCTTCGCCGCCGCTCGCGGCAAGGACCGGTCGTTTTCCCGCCGCCGCCACGGCATCACGCCGGTCTAGTTGCTGATCGGTCTGCCTGCCGGGACGCGGGCGACCGGCTGCGGGTCCTGCCCCGGTCCTCGGAGCCAGACGCACCCCAAGCACCTAGCCCGCCGGCGGCCGGGCCGGAAGGCTCCGCCTGGCAGCCGGATCAGATCGCTCATCCCGACACGAACCAGGCACCCGCCCGGCAGACTCCCGCAGCCGGGCCGCCCGGCCCCGGCCCCTGTACACCCCGAAACAGCATCGCCGGGCCACCGATGTCGTATCTCGGCCCGCGGCGAACAGCATCGATGGCTCCGCGATGCTACGGGAACCGCGTCAGGTAGCCACCGATGTCCCCGGTCACGGCCAGCGAACGACAACAACGAGCCAGCGATGTGGTCAACCCCGGCGGAATGCCCGGAACGCGCCGCATGCCGGTTCGGGCAGGCCGGGCGGCCAGAACCCGCGAGTGCCAGCAGCGCCCCGACTGCGGTCCGCTGTCAGTTCCAGATCCAGGTACCGTGCTGTGGGTGCATTTTGGGTGAATCAAATGATTTTTGAATTTTCGTCAGTTCCCTTTTGCGGCCGTTATCTTTGCCAAAGACTTGCCTGAATTACGGTGCGCCCCGCAAGCTTAATCTGGACTGTTCGCCTTATCATCTCGGCATGACTAGCGTATTGCTTGCTGAAGACGACCCGTCTATTTCCGAGCCGCTGGCCAGGGCATTGCGGCGCGAGGGCTACGAGGTGGGCGTCTCAGCCGACGGACCGGGAACCTTCGAGGTCGCGCGGGCCGGTGGAATTGACCTTATCGTGCTCGATATCGGGCTCCCCAGAATGGACGGCCTCGAAGTCTGCCGGCGACTGCGCCTTGCCGGGCAGGCGACTCCTGTTCTTATCCTGACCGCGCGGGTCGAGGAAGTCGACACCGTCATCGGGCTCGACGCCGGGGCCGACGACTACGTGTGCAAGCCGTTCCGGCTGGCCGAGTTGCTGGCCCGGGTGCGGGCTCTGCTGCGGCGCGGTGCCTCGCCAGCGCAGATCGTGCAGGGGGTGCGGATCGACACCGACGCGCGGCGTGCCTGGCTAGGTACCGGCGAACTCGACCTGACCTCGAAGGAGTTCGACCTGCTCAATCTGCTGGTGACCGAGGCAGGCAAGGTCGTGACCAGGGATCAGATCATGCGGCAGGTGTGGGACAGCAAGTGGTGGGGGTCGACGAAGACGCTGGACATGCACGTGTCCTGGCTGCGCCGCAAACTCGGCGACGATGCCCACAACCCTCATTTCATCACCACCGTGCGCGGAGTCGGATTCAGGTTCGAAAGAGGAGACTGACGCCGTGCGGCGGCGGCTGCTGACGTCGACGTTCTGCGTGACCCTGGCGGCCCTGCTGGTGTTCGCGGCTGGGGTGGCCATTCCGGTGACCTCTCCGCACGGGCGGCTGTCGGCGGCACGGGCTATCCTGGCCGGGATCGTGGCGCTGGTGGTCGCGAGCGGGCTGGCGTTCGCCCAGGCCAGGCGGCTGGCCAGGCCTGCCGAGGATCTGGCACGGGCGGCTGACCGTATCGGCACAGGCGACGCGCGGCCGGTCGGGCGCCGGTACGGGCTGACTGAGCTTGACCGGATCGCGGAAGGGCTGGACAACGCGGTTCAGCGGGTGGCTGACTTTATCTCGGCCGAGCAAGACTTCGCCGTAGACGCCTCGCATCAGTTGCGTACGCCGCTGACAGCGCTGTCCATGCGCCTCGAGGAAATGGTCTCGGCAGCCGACGACCCCATCATCGTGCGGGAAGAGGGAGCGGCCGCGCTGGCTCAGACCGACCGGCTGGCGCAGGTCGTCGGGCAGCTTCTCGGCCGAGCACGGCGGTCTTCTTCCGGAGCGCCCGCGCTGTCTTCCATCAACGACATCATCGGTCAGCAGGTGACCGAGTGGGAGCCTGCGTTCCGCAACTCGGGGCGGAAGCTTGAGGTGCTCGGGGATGCCGGCCTGCGGGCTTACGTCAGCGTCGGGGGAGTGTCACAGGTGGTCGCTACGCTGCTCGACAACGCCCTGGTGCATGGTGGCGGGACCGTGAGCATCAGGACGTCGCAGACGCCAAGGTCGGTCGTGATCGAGGTAAAGGACGAGGGAAAGGGGGTACCGCCTGACCTGGTGCACCGGATCTTCGAGCGGAGCGTGAGCGGGGCCGGGGGTACCGGGCTCGGGCTCGCGCTGGCGAAGTCGATCGCCGCCTCGGATGGCGGGCAGCTCGTGCTCGTCAGACCGCGCCCGGCGACGTTCGCGGTGATCTTCCCCCAGCCTGCGGGGGAGCGGACGGACGAGCCTGCAGTCGCCGGGCCGGCTTGACGCGCTGCCCGGACCAGCCGGATCCCCTGGCTCGTTAGGCTACGACGCGTGAGCGATCTGAACAGGGCACGCGAGTTCGGCTTTCCCGTGGTGGGGATGGTCGGGGCCGGGCAGCTTGCCAGGATGACTGCCCAGGCCGCCGTGGCGCTCGGCGTTGAGTTCCGCGTGCTCGCAGCCAGCCTCGCGGAGAGCGCCGCTCAGGTGTGCCCAGGCACGGTGATCGGCGACTACAAGTCGGCGGGCGACCTGCTCGGCTTCGGCATCGGCTGCGACGTCGTCACCTTTGATCACGAGCACGTGCCAGGAGCTCAGCTCGCCGTGCTGTCCGAGGTCACGGCCGTGCGGCCGGGTCGGGAAGCACTGGTCTACGCGCAGGACAAGCTCGCGATGCGGAACCGGCTCAGCTTCTTGTGCGAGTCCTTGTGCGAGCAAGCCGCAGCGCCAGCGCTCACGGATGTCCGGGTGCGGTGCCCGCGGTTCCGCCCGGTCGGGACGCTCGCTGACGTACTCGCTTTCGTGGCTGACGAGCACGCGATTAGCGGGCGTCCCGAGTGGCCAGTGGTGCTGAAGGCCGTGTCAGGCGGCTATGACGGCAAAGGTGTCTGGATCTGCGATAGCAAGGAAGCGGTCAGCGAGGTCTTGTCGCACGGCATCGGGCTGCTCGCTGAGGAGTTCGTGCCGTTCGACCGGGAGCTCGCTGTGCTCGCGGCCAGGTCTCCGAAGGGCCAGGGGGCGGTTTACCCGGTCGTGCAGACCGTGCAGCAAGACGGGATCTGCCGTGAGGTCATCGCGCCAGCCCCTGGTCTAGCTTCAGAGGTAGCCGAGCTTGCCCAGTGGCTGGGGCTGCGCGCCGCCGCCGAGCTTGGCGTGACCGGGCTGCTCGCGATCGAGCTGTTCCAGTGCGAGAAGGAGCTTGTCGTCAACGAGCTCGCGATGCGACCGCATAACTCCGGCCACTGGACCATGGACGCGTCGGTGACCTCGCAGTTCGAGCAGCACCTGAGAGCCGTGCTCGATCTGCCGCTCGGCGCGACCGCGTGCACTTCAGGTGCCGCGGTAATGGTGAACGTGCTCGGCGGCGACGATCCCGACCTGTACTCGCGGTTTATCCACGTGATGGCCGCCGACCCTGGCGTGAAGGTCCACATGTACGGCAAGCAGGTGAAGCCGGGGCGCAAGGTCGGGCACGTGACCGTGGCCGGAGAAGGGTCTGATGTGGAGCGGCTGCGTGACCGCGCCTGGCGCGCGGCGAACTTCCTGAGCCTCGGGACGGAGGAACCGGCGACATGACAAGTCCGCCCCTGGTGGGGGTCGTGATGGGCAGCGATTCTGACTGGCCGGTGATGCGGGCGGCAGCCGCGGCGCTTGATGAGTTCACGGTGCCTTACGAGGCAGACGTGGTGTCGGCGCACCGGATGCCGCACGACATGATCGCCTACGGATCGGCGGCGGCAGGCCGCGGGTTGCGGGTCCTCATTGCCGGGGCGGGCGGCGCCGCTCATCTGCCAGGGATGCTCGCCTCAGTGACGCCGTTGCCCGTGATCGGGGTACCCGTGCCGCTGGCGCACCTCGATGGCCTGGACTCGCTGCTGTCGATCGCGCAGATGCCTGCCGGGATTCCGGTCGCGACCGTCGCCGTGGGAGGTGCCAGGAACGCGGGGCTGCTGGCAGTCAGGATTCTCGCGGCGTCCGATCCTGAGTTGCTTGAGCGGATGGCCGGGTTCCAGGAGCAGTTGCGCGAAATGGCGCGGGCGAAGGGGGCGGCGCTGCGGCAGAAACTGGCCGGCGGGCAGGGCGAGGCTGGCGGGGCTGGCGGGGGTGGTGGCTTTGGCGGGGCTGGCGGGGGCGGTTCCGGCGGTTCCGCTGGTGCCGCCGGCACCGGTCGGAGGCGGTGAATCCTCCACGCCGGCACGACGTGGGGTCAGGGGTGCGTGTGGTGAACATCGGGCGGCGGAGGCATAGTACCTCGGCTGGCCATAACGTTCTGGTTAGCCTGAGCTGGCTGGCAGGAATCTTGACGGTATACCTGCGGTCAGATGAGCATTCGCTGGAAGCCCGTAATCGGACGGGCCATCCAGAAAGAGTAGATACCGCATGAGCTGGAAGCGACTAGCAGTATTAGGAATCGGGGTCACGTTCGCGGTCGCGATGGCCGTGTCCGCTGGCGGAGCGGCGGCTTTGGCCGCCCCGGCTGCCCACGCCGTGCCCGCGGCGGCGGCGGCGAAGTCCCCGAACCACCCGACTTTCGTAGTTCATCGCATTGGTACCCGTTCCAATGGCACGCCGCTCGTCACCAGCAAGTCTCCTACCGGGCTGCCGCCGAGCGCGATCCAGTCCGTTTACAACCTGTCCGGCCTCTCGCCGACCTCGGGCGCCGGAGCCGGCCAGATCATCGCGATCATCGACGCTTACAACGACGCGAACGCCCTGTCTGACCTGAACGTGTTCAACGCTGAATACGGCTATGCGTCGCTGTCGACTTGCACGTCGCTCAGCCAGTCTGGACCGTGCTTCGAGGTGGCCGAGCCGTCAGGCAAGCCGTCTAACAACAGCGACTGGGCACTGGAAGAGTCGCTCGACATCGAGTGGGCACACGCCGAAGCCCCGGCCGCGAAGATCGTCCTGGTCGAGGCGAAGACCTCAAGCAACGCCAACCTTTACGCAGCGGTCGACTACGCCAACACAACTCTCGACGCCAACGTGGTGTCGATGAGCTGGGGTGGCAGCGAGACCAGTTCAGAGACCAGCAGTGACAGCAACTTCACCCACGCCGGCACCCTCTACACGGCCTCGGCAGGCGACAGCGGCCATGGCGTGATCTACCCGTCGGCTTCACCAGATGTAATCGCGGTCGGCGGCACCACGCTCAACGGGTGCAGCGGCACCTCTTGCGCGGGCTTCACTAGCGAAACCACCTGGTCAGACGGTGGCGGCGGGATCTCTAAGTACGAATCGATCCCGGCTTACCAGTCCAGCTACACCGGCCCCGTTTACGGTGCCTCAACCATCAGCGCCCTCACCGGCGGCAAGCGCGGCGTACCCGACGTCTCCTTCGTCGGCAACCCGAACACCGGTGTCTCGGTCTATGACAGCACCGCCTACGACGGCCAGTCAGGCTGGTGGACGATCGGCGGCACGAGCGTCGGCGCCCCGAACTGGGCCGGCATCCTCGCGGCTGGCAACGCCGCGGGCAGCACCGCTCTCCAGGGCAACACGGCCATCTACGGCGGCGGTTACAAGACCAACCTCCGCGATATCACCAGCGGCACCAACGGCAGTTGCGGTACCGACTGTACTGCCGGCACCGGCTACGACCTGGTCACTGGCCTCGGCAGCCCGATCAACTATCCCTGATCCGCGTTAGCGTCCGGCCGTCCCGCCCTGA
>DATJLT010000163.1:0-12240 GCA_035509195.1 Streptosporangiaceae bacterium
GGCCGCCCACCAGTATTCCGTAATCATGGAGGCGAGCCCGGCGACCCCGGGCACGGGGTTACTGCTGGGAAAGGATGGCCTCGATCTCGGCGAGGGGATCTCGGACTACGGGACCCCTGGTCTCTACGACAGCACGCCGGATGGTGCCGCCGAAGGTGAAGGGTGCCTCATAACCTGTGCCGATCGCCGGGCCCCACTCGTAGCCGCAGGTCAGGCCGACGCCTGTCGCGTTGAAGCCCGAGGGCGTAAAGCGCGGGATCACCCCCCGGCCGATCTCCGCCCCATCGCACCGGAGCACCCCGACTCCGCCTAGGCCCTTGTCCTTAGTGAACTCGAACTCGACCAGGTGATCGCCGGCCGCGAGCATCGCGTCCGCCTCCACAACGTAGCGTTCCTTGCCGTACAGGTTGTGGACGTACCTGGGCCGGCCATCGAGGACGTGGAGCGACCAGCCGCCAAGCACCGAGCCGAGTGCGAGCAGCACGCCGTCGCTACGGTCAGGGTTGGTGATGCGGAGGTCGACGATGAGGGCATGCGAGCGGTTGCGCACGTTGACCGCGACCGGTTCTGGCACTGGCGCGCCGCCAGGAAAGTACCTGAACACGTCGCGGGGCTGGCGGTGGTCGGGCTTTGGGTTAAGCAGCGCCCAGAGCGCACGGTTGTCAAGCGGCAGCACCTGATTGCTCCGCGCCTCCCGCCACCACAAGTCAACTAGCTCGGCCACCAGCTCTGGCCTTCCGGCAGCGAGATCACGCGTTTCTGAGAGGTCATCGGCCACGTGGTACAACTCCCAGACGTCCTCGTCGAACGGAGCGTTGGGATCCTGGTCGTCATAGATCGGCCCGACCGGGTGGAACGTGACGGCCTTCCAGCCCTGGTGGTAGATCGCGCGTGACCCGAGCATCTCGAAGTACTGCGTCTCGTGCCGCTCGGGCGCCAGCCGGCCAGAGGCGGGCAGCAGGTAAGCGAAGCTCGTCCCGTCTACTGGAGTCTGCTCGACCTCTTCGATCGAGGCGGGTGCTTTCACTCCCGCCAGTTCGAGCACCGTAGGCAGCACATCAATGGCGTGCGCGAACTGTTGCCTGATCCCGCCCTGCTCGAGGTCGCCGCGCGCCCACGCGACGATGCAAGGGTCGGCGATCCCGCCCTCGTGTACCTCGCGTTTCCAGCGGCGGAACGGTGTATTGCCAGCCATGGTCCAGCCCCACGGGTAGTTGTTGTGCGTGGTTGGACCGCCGATCTCGTCAAGGCGGCGCAGCATCTCATCGTTAGTTGCCGGGTCAAGGTTGGTCAGCCGCACGTCGTTGATCGAGCCAGGACCGCCGCCCTCCGAGCTCGCTCCGTTGTCAGACACCACCACTACTATCGTGTTGTCGGCGTCACCGATGTCCGTCAGGAAGTCGAGCACGCGACCGATCTGCTCGTCCGCGTGGGAAAGGAATCCGGCGAAGCACTCCATGAACCTGGCGGCGACCCGCTGCTGCTCAGAGCTCAGCGAGTCCCATGCGTCCACCCAGGGTGGGCGCTCAGACAGCCTGGTCGAGGACGGCAGGAGCCCTGACGCGAGTTGCCTGGCGTGCGTTCGCTCGCGCCAGGCGTCCCAGCCGAGGTCAAAGCGGCCCCGGTAGTGCTCGCGCCAGCGAGGCGGAGGCTGATGCGGTGAGTGGCATGCTCCGGTCGCCAGGTAGAGGAAGAAGGGCCGGTGCTGGTCGACCGCACGTAGGTCCCCGACGAATTCAATGGCCCGGTCGGCGAGGTCCTCGGTCAGGTGATAGCCGTCCGCGATCGTGGCCGGCGGCCGCACCGCGTGATTGTCGTGGAAGAGCGCGGGCACGAACTGATGGGTTTCGCCGCCATGGAATCCGTACCACCGGTCGAATCCCCTGGCCAGAGGCCAGGTCGCCCGTGATGCCGCCACGTTGGTTTCGTCCTCGGGCGTCAGATGCCACTTGCCGACCGCGTACGTGGCGTAGCCGACCGCACGGAGGATCTCTGACAGGTAGCCGTTCTCGCGCGGCGGCTTGCCCCAGTATCCAGGGAAACCGACCGCGAGATCAGCCACCCTCCCCATACCGCTTCTGTGGTGGTTTCTTCCGGTCAGCAAGCACGCACGAGTCGGCGAACACAGCGCGGTGGTGTGGAAGTTGGCCAGCCTGACGCCGCTCGTAGCGAGCCGGTCAAGCACCGGGGTCTCGATGTCTGAGCCGTAGCAGCCGAGTTGGGCGTAACCAACGTCGTCAAGCACGACAAGCAGGACGTTCGGAGCGCCTGGCGGCGCCGCCGGCTCGGGCGGCCACCACGGCTCTGAGTCCCGCCAGTCCGGCCCGATCCGGCCGCCAAATTCCGGTGCCAAGGCGCTCACCCCTCTTTTGCCGGTACATCGGTAACTTTGCTCTATGGCGGACGAGGTTGTGGTTAGCGGCACAAGCCGCAACCGAACGGAAATCATCCGCTATCTCGTCGGCGTCGCAGTCGGAATCGTCGTGCTGCTGCTCCTGTTTGGCAAGCGGAACGAACTCGGGCCAGCCTGGCATCAGGTCAGACAGGCCAACCTAGGCTGGGTAGCCGCCGGGATCGGCGCCGAGGCGCTCTCCCTGCTCACCTTCGCGGTCATGCAGCACAGGGTGCTCAGGCTCAGCGGATCCAAGATCAGCCTAGGGTCGCTGATGCTGCTGAGCCTGGCGAACGATGCGATCGCGAACACCGTTCCCGGTGAGCCTGCGATCTCCAGTGCCTACCGGTTCCGCTTTTACCGTAGGCAAGGGACTACCAGCGCGAGCGCGGGCTGGACGATCTTCACGATTCTCGTCGCCCAGGCGATCGGCATGTCGCTTTTGCTCCTGCTCGGCGTGCTCGTGGCACTGGCCAGCGGCGGCATCAAAGACGCTGGCGCCTCGATCGCCGGGCTAGTCATTGTGATCATCGCGGTCGCCGTGCTGGTCAGGCGCGATTTGATCCTGCGCCTCGTCTCCGCGCTCACTCGACTGGTCCAGCGGATCATTACGCGCGGACGCGACGCCAAGGAGGGCGGGCTGGCCGAGCGGATTCAGGCGACCCTCGCCCGAATGCGCGAGATCCCGCTTAGCACCGGTTCGACGGTTGGCATCGCCGGTCTAGCGACGGCCGTCTGGTTCGGTGACTTCCTTTGCCTGGTGTGCGGTTTCGCCGCCACCGGCGCCGCGATCCCCTGGGACGGCGTACTACTGGCTTATGGTGTCGCTCAGGTGGCGGGGACACTCCCGATCGTGCCAGGGGGTATCGGTATCATCGAGGGCAGCCTGGCGATCATCCTGATCGGATTTGGCGCTAGCCGTCCGTCCGCGCTCGCCGCGGCCGTTATTTATCGAGCGATCAGTTTCTGGCTGGCGATCGCCGTCGGCTGGAGCAGCGTCTGGGTAATCGCGCACCGGCATCGCCGCAGCTAGGGAGCTTAGATGACGTCGCCAACGAGTCCAGTCCACCTGAACAATCACCACCGCAACACCGTGCGCCAGATCTTCGAGCACCCGGTGAGCCACAACATCGAGTGGCACTCCGTGGTTTCGCTGCTAGGAGCGATCGGCACGGTCGAGCAGTATCACGACGGCAAGGTCCAGGTCACTCTCGGTCCGCACACCACCGTGTTCGATCCACCTGAGGGCAAGGACATCGACGTGTCGACGACGGCCGCCCTCCGCAAGATGCTCGCCGACGCCGGCTACGGCCCCGAAGAAGAGCGGGAGTAGCGAGTCTTCGCCTAGGTAACGCGCATGTGGAGACGGGTCACTGTGCCTGTTTCGCCCGTTCGGCGTTCTACCAGGTCGCAGACAAGGTTGACGAGCCAAAGTCCGTGTCCGCCAGGTACGTCAGCCGACTGCTTACGGTACCCGGCGAGAGGGTCCCTGATGTGCCCGGCATCTTCTATCTGGCAGATCAGTTCGCCTTCATTCCGCCACGCCCTGATTGTTCCGCCGCTGGCGTACCCGAGTGCGTTGGCGGCGATCTCGCTGACCGCCAGCGTCAGGTCACGTGTCCTGGCCGGGCTGAGGCCGGCGGCGGTGGCGTGCCGCGCGGCGAAGACACGGACGGCAGCGAGATGGTCGGTGAAGCCGAGCGACTCGGCACCCTGACGAGGTTCTGGCAGCGGCTCGTCGCAGCCGGGCGGCATGACGCCTGCGCCCGGATAGGTGGCGCTGCTCTGCTGTCGCCTGGCCGAGATCAGGACCGGATGGGTGGCCTCGACCCGCTCCATCGTCTCCTCACTGAGCTGGCTCACGTCGTACAGGCAAAGCAACGTCATCGGCTGGTCGGCGAAGGCGAGGTTGCAAAGCGCCTCGTGCCTTGCGATCTCGGTCAGTTCCTCAGGCGAGCGGTCAGGCCAGGCGGGCTCCCATAGGCAGCGAACGTGCTCACCAGGATATTCACTGGCGAAGGACAGCCCTGCCGGGATCAGCCTGGCCGGGTTGCGGCCGAGTCCTGCCATGTCAGTTACCAGGGTTCTTGGTGACATCGCGGAAAGTGCGGCGTTGGCGCGCCTCGGGTTGGCCAGAGACAGCACCGCCTGCACGGGGCCGTCGGCCGCGACGCCGGCGAATTCATCGAGTACGCCGAGATACTCATCCTCGTCCTGGTACAAGAACGCCGCATGGCTGAACGCGCCGGGATCGGTCGCCCGGCGGTCCGGCCGGCTCATGACGTCGCGGCGTTCCATGGCAACTGTCCTTTTCCCTTGCCGGGGCTGAGCATTCCCGATTTCAGGATTTCATGTCGCATCGCCAGCCAGGGGGCGGGCAAAGTAGGTGCGTGATCAGCGCGGTGGTTTTCGACCTCGATGGTGTCCTGATCGACTCAGAGCCTGTGTGGGAAGAGGTACGCAGGCAAGTCGTCGCCGAGCACGGCGGGCACTGGCTGCCCGATGCCCAGCACCGGCTGATGGGCATGAGCACGCAGGAATGGGCCAGGTACCTCAGTGAGGACCTGGGCGTCGGCCTTCCGCCAGATGAGGTCGCTGCTCTCGTGATCGAGCACATGGCGGCCAGGTATCGCGACCACTTGCCGCTCATGCCAGGTGCCGTCGCAGCGGTGCGGCGGCTGGCCGGGAGGTGGCCGCTAGGCCTCGGCAGCTCTGCCCCGGCCTCGTTGATCAGCACCGTCCTCGATGCCGCTAACCTGCGCGGATACTTCCGCGTCGTGATGTCGACAGAGCAGCTCACCAGGGGCAAGCCGGCCCCGGACATTTACCTGGCGGTGACCGGCAGGCTCGGCGTTGAACCAGCGGCCGCCGCCGCCATAGAAGACTCATCGAACGGGCTCAGGTCGGCGGCCGCCGCTGGCCTGGCGGTCATCGCCGTGCCGCACCAGAAGTACCCGCCGGAACCGGCTGCTCTGGCGAGCGCGGCCCTGGTAATTAACAACCTTGACGACCTGACCGTCGCGGCGGTCGCGGCACTCCGCTGAGACTCAGTGCAGGTGAGACTCAGTGCAGGTGAGAGTCAGTGCAGGTGAGAGCGCCAGTCCCTGGGCACCCGGTCGGCCGGCCCCGGCACGGTCTGCTTCTCCGGGTGATGCTCGGGCGGCGCCAGTTCGGGACCGTCGTAAAACTCCTCGGTCTGATAGCTCCAGAACCAGTTCTCGCCTGGCTCGAAGCTCCTGATCATGGAATGCCCTGAGCTACGGGCATGGGCGGTGGCATGCTGCGACGGCGAGGTGTCGCAGCATCCGATGTGCCCGCATTCGGCGCATCGGCGCAGGTGCAGCCACCAGCCGTCGCTCGCCTCGCATTCCACGCAGCCGGTACCGCTCGGCGGAACCGCCGGATCTATACCGGGTATCGCGCTCATCAGACCTCCCGATCGTCTTCATGCTCAGTCAGGGGCAGCCTCACGAAGAACCTCGTGTTGCCTGGCTCAGATTCCACCCGCAGGTCACCATGGTGCCTTTGCACTACGATCCGCCAGGAAATATCCAGTCCAAGCCCGGTACCCTGGCCCACCGGCTTGGTTGTGAAGAACGGCTCGAAGATCCGGTCCCTGATCTCAGGCGGTATACCCTGGCCGGTGTCGGCGAACTCGACCACCAGGTGATCGTCGTCTAGCGATGTGCGGACGGTCAGCGTTCCCTCGCCGTCCATCGCCGCGACCGCGTTGTCGATCAGGTTGGTCCAGACCTGATTGAGTTCTCCGGGGAACACCGGGATCTCAGGTAGCTGCCGATCGTAATCTTTCACGACCTTGATCTTGGGGCCGATCTTGCCGCCGAGCATGACGAGCGTGCTGTCGAGCAGCTCATGGACGTTAACGACCTGGTACGGGGCCCGGTCGAGCTGGGAATACTGCTTCGCCGCGCCGACGAGGTTCGAGATCCTGGTCACCGAGTCCGTGATCTCGTTCATGAGCAGTTCGCTCTCGATGGTGTAACCGAGCCAGTGAAGCGCCCGGTCGAGTGACGCGGTGCCCGCCTTCTGGCGGGCTACCACGTCGGCGATCTCGTCTAGCCACGCCGCATCGATGCCGGCCTGAGCGAAGGTCGCGGCCAGCTCCCACGCCTTGGCTGTTTCGTGGTCTTCGAGCCAGTCCGCGAGTTCGTCCTCACGATCGGAGGTTTCCAGCGGGCCAAGCGGCTTGGCGTGAGCCACCCGATCGACGGCATTCTCCTGGAAGGAGATGAGGCTGATCAGCGCCTCGCGCTCGGCCGGCCCTGCAGCGATCTGCCCCAGCTTGTCGCGCATGGCGGCGACGCGCTCCCGCAGCGCGGAAGTGGCACGGACGGCGGCAGAAGCGGGGTTGTTGAGCTCGTGGGTCAGCCCGGCCGAAAGGGAACCGAGCGCGAGCAGCCGTTCCCGCTGGCCGATGGCTTCCTGCGTGTTCTTCGTGCCGAAAAGCAGGCCCTCGAGCAGGTGCGTGGCCATCGGGAACCATTCGGTCATGAGCTGGGCGAACTTGCGCCCGTCAAGCATGAAGAACCGCGAGGGCTCAAGCAGCCTGACCGAGTTGTTATAGACCTGCGGCAGCCGGTCGCCAAGGTAAGCGTAGAAGGCACCGGCGTAGACGCCAGGGCTGGAGGACCGTGTGGTCTCGACATCGTCGTCGCCGATCCGGCGCGACATCACAAGCGTTCCGTTCAGCAGTACGTAGAGGTACTTCGCTGGCTCGCCTTCCGTATAGAGCTGACCGGGCCCGAACTCCTCGACCGTGCCGTTTTCGCACAGCCAGGCGAGCTGATCGTCGGTCAGTTTCTCGAACAGGAAAAGCCCGCGGAGCTCGTCAGCGCTGCAGGCAGCGGACGTGGTCATAGCATCTCCAGGTACCGGTGCACCAGCATGACGGCCATGGCGCCTTCACCGACCGCGGAAGCGACCCGCTTCGCCGATTCTGACCGCACGTCGCCGGCCGCGAACACTCCTGGCACGCTCGTCTCCAGGTGGTAGGGCGAACGGTCAAGCGGCCAGCCGCTCGACCGGAGGCTGGCGCCTTGCAGGTCGGGACCGGCCAGGACGAACCCGCGCCCGTCCCGCAGCACCACGCCGTCTAGCCAGTCGGTAAGCGGGGCCGCGCCGATGAACACGAACAGGTACTGCGCGGGAATCGTCTCCGTGGCGCCGGTCTCGCTGTCACGCAGCGTGAGCCCTTCCAGATGGTTGGTGCCCTGCGCCGCAACCACTTCTGTACAGGTCCGTACCTTTATGTTCGGTATGGCCTCGACCTGCTCGACGAGGTAGTGCGACATGGACTTGCGCAGCGAGGGACCGCGCACCAGGATCGTCACCGAACGGGCGGTCTTGGCCAGGTAGACGGCGGCTTGTCCCGCTGAGTTGGCGCCACCCACAATGTAAATGTCGTTGCCCGCACAGCTCACCGCCTCGGTGAGAGCAGAACCGTAGTACACGCCCGCCCCGGTGAAGTCGGCCAGCCCGGGGGCACCGAGCTGGCGGTAGCTCACCCCGGTCGCCAGGATCACGGTGTGCGCGTCGACCGCAGATCCGTCGGCGAACCGCACGGTGCGTGCGGACCCGTTAGCCTCAAGGCCGATGACGTCCCTGGTGGTGAGGATCTCGGCACCGAACTTGCTGGCCTGCCTGCGCGCACGGTCGGTTAGCTGGGCACCGGAGACACCGTCGGGAAATCCGAGATAGTTTTCGATCCGCGAGCTCTGCCCGGCTTGCCCCCCGGTCGCGACCCGTTCGACCATCAGCGTGCGCAGGCCTTCTGATGCCCCGTACACGGCCGCGCCGAGGCCGGCCGGGCCGCCACCGACGACCACGAGGTCGTAAAAGTCCGTCGAGGGAGTCGTCGCCAGGCCGACACCGTCGGCCAGTTCGGTATCGGAAGGCTCGATCAGCACCGCACCGCCCGGCGTGATCACTACCGGCAGGTTGAGGTCGTCTGCACCGGCTACTTCAAGCAGCCGCCGGCCTTCAGGTTCATCGACCGCGAACCAACGGTAAGGCACCTGGTTCCTGGCCAGGAACTCACGCACCTCCGATGACCTCGCCGACCAGCGGTGCCCGATGAGCTTCAGTTCTGGCACCGGCCGATGATCGGCGGCCTGCCAGCTTTCCAGCAGGGCATCCATGACCGGGTAGAGCTTCTCTTCCGGCGGATCCCACGGCTTGAGCAGGTAGTAGTCAAGGTCGACGACATTGATCGCATCGATGGCCGCGCCCGTGTCCGCATAGGCGGTCAGCAGTGCGCGGCGAGCGGCCGGGTAGATGTCCATGGCCCGCTCGAGCAATTCGATGCCGTTCATCTCTGGCATCCGGTAGTCGGCAAGTATCACCGCGACCTGCTCGCCGCGGAGTTTCATCTCCTTGAGAGCCTCAAGCGCGGCGGCCCCTGACTCGGCCCGCACGATGCGGTGCTGCTCTCCGTAACGGCGGCGAAGGTCCCTGGCCACGGCGCGGGAAACGCCAGGGTCATCGTCCACGGTCACTATCGCCGTACGTGAACTTGGCGCAGTCATCTCACTATCGTAAGGAGCCCGAGGTCAGCGCAGGCACGGTGCGGTAACGCTTTGCGCGAACGGGAAAACCCGGCCAAATGGGCGAGCCGACCCCAATTCAGGGCGGGACGGGCGGCAGGGACGCCGGGGCTGTGCCTGGGCACGACGACCCTGAGAGCGCCTGGCTGGATCGAGCAATGCACCGGCGCGGGCAGCAAGACCGTTTCGCCGTCGATGCCGACAGGTATCGACGGCTCGGCCGAGCCGATAACTACTTCCCGCGCGGTCAGCACCGTCAAGCCGGCGGCTGCGGGGCCGGCGCGTACCAGGCCGATGGCCTGGGCCGCGTTGTCGACCTTGACCGCGATGAGACCGAGCGTTCCCCTGTCAAGCCGCTCGCGCCGCCCGAGACCCGCGATGTCGGACAGCTCATAGGGGTTATTGCTGACAAGCACGGCCTGGGGTGCTCTGATCTCGATGCCGTTCGCGCTGGCAGTCAGCTTGTTCTGCTCGCCGTCGTCTCTCATCAGGTCGGGAAGCATCTGCAAGGTAGTGCCTCGTTTGTCGTCGCGGTAGGCAGGGCTGCGGACGATCTCGGCGTAGACGCCGAACGAGGCGTTGTTGACGAACGTGCGTTCACCGATCAGGCCCAGGTCAATACGGCGCTCGACGCCGTCCGTGAGCGCTTCGAGGCCGGCCGCCGGGTCTTCCCTGGAAAGGCCAAGGTCCAGGGCGAAGTGGTTACGTGTTCCCGCGCTGATGCACAGGAAAGGCAGGCTGTGCTTCGCGGCGACCCCGGCCACGAGGGCCTGGGTACCGTCACCGCCCGCTACGCCAAGAAGATCGGCGCCGTCGGCGACGGCTTGCTCTGCCAGCGCCGCGACATCGACTTCACCTGGACCGTCAATAAACGCGACCTTGGCCCCCAGGTCCTCGGCCTTCTCCTTGAGCCCGAACTTGCCGACCTTACCGCCGCCCGAGCGGGGGTTCATGATCAGGAAGGCGTGTTCCGGACGGCTGGCTCTGTGCTCGCGCCTGGGAAGCGCGGTCCTGACGGTGCCCATGGCCGCCTTGGCGATCGCTACGGCGGCCAGAAGGGCAGCCAGCACCACCAGCGCGACCCAGAGCACCCCGTGCCTGGCGAACAGGACGTTCACGGCCACGGGGGCGAGCACGGCTACGGCGAGTGCCAGCCAGCGCACCAGGCCCCGGTGTGAGAGGAACCAGTACGCGCACGCTACCGTGACGCAGATTCCTGCCAGCGCGAACCCGATCAGCGCGAAACTGAGCAGGCCGGCGAACTCGATCAGCAGGTAAAGCGCCCCGGCCATCAGCAGGATCGACAGCCGGGCCAGCCAGCGCTGCTTGCTCACCGTCAGATGGTCCGCTGCGACGCTGCCTGCCGGAACACCCGTCAGGGGTGATTGCTGGCGGACCTGAAATGGGTTGAACGAGGCGTGGGCGCGGCGCGGTGGTGTGAGAGCCGCCTAGCCCGCGCCTGCGCCTCCTTGACGTTGATCGCGAGCTTCTGCGTCATCCATTCGAGCATCGGGGGCACAAGCACGCGCCAAGTCGACATGCTGTGCCCGCCACCAGGCACCAGCTGAAGCTGGACAGAAGGCTGGCGTAGCTGAAGTAGCTGCTTGAAGGCCTCGGCCGCCTTGACGTCGGGCTTGTCGGTGCCCGAGCCGATCCAGAACTGAGGTATTACGGCTCCGGCAGGCATCTTGAGCAGTTCAAGCGTCGGGGTATTCGCGCGGCGCAATTGCTTGTCCGCACCGAACGGGTTGACCGGCCTTGGCGGAGTGCCCTCCTGGTTATCGTCTGGCGAGAAGTAGCCGCTGAGCACGCCTGCGACGCCGAAGTACTTGCCATATTGGAGCCCCAGGTTGGCCGCGCAGAAACCGCCCTCCGAGTAACCCGCGATTCCCCAGGTGCGGCCCGGCAGCCAGACCCGGAGGACATCGCTGATGTAGTCGGGCACGTCCCGGGCCATGAACGTGGCGTCCTGCGGTCCGCCGAGCGAGTTGAGGCACTGAAGCGAGATGCCTCTTGCACCGTTGGCGTCTGGCATCACGAGGACGGCGGGCTTGGCGAGGTGCTGCTCGACCAGGCTGCTCAGCGTGCTGGTGATGTCGAGCACGGTGATCCAGTCCTGCGGCGCTCCAGGGTAGCCGTGGATCAGCTCGATAACCGGGAACTTGTAGTGCGCGTAAGCGGGCCGGAAGTACTGCGGCGGCAGATATACGTAGACGGTCCTGGTGAGGCCGCTGAGCCGGCCGTGAACGGTCAAGGTGAGCGTGTAGCCGTTGGCTTGCGCGAGTTTGGTGATCACCTGGTTGCCGAGCAGGCTGGTCGTTCCCGAGCCACTGGCCTGGCTCCCCGCCCGCGGTGCCGTCGGCGCCGTCGCCGGGGGGCTGATCGTGCCAGGCACACCCTCGCTCGTCAGGTCGGCTATCGCCGAATTCCAGCTTTGGTAGTAGTCGTAATACTTATTGACTGCCGCGACGCCGAACAGGACCGCGGGAATGAAGGCCAGGCAGGCCGCGAGCACACGCAGCACGACGTGCCTGGTCAGTACCAGCCAGCACACCAGGCCGGCGAACATCACCAGGAGTAGCAGGAAAAACGCGGTGCTCTGCGGCTGCGGCAAGGAAGGCTCTCCTGGTGAAGGCGCCAGTCACCCCAGGCTGGCGACCTGATCAGCGACCTGGGTACCCCCGTTTGTCCCAGGGCTTCAGATATGGCGGTGGAGGTGGGATTTGAACCCACGGAAGGGTTGCCCCTTCACACGCTTTCGAGGCGTGCGCCCTCGGCCACTAGGCGACTCCACCGCCGAAGAGCCTACCGTAGGTTCTCGAAGAAGGTGCTGAGCAATCTGCCGCAGGGCTCCGCGAGAACCCCGCCGATGACTTCCACGGCCGGGCCGAGTCTCCGGTCCCTCAGGATGTCCCACAGCGATCCGGCGGCGCCGGCCCTCTCATCGATCGCCCCGTACACCACGCGGCGGATCCGCGCCAGGTGCACCGCGCCCGCGCACATCGTGCACGGCTCCAAAGTCACGACCAGGGAGCAGCCATCAAGCCGCCACGACCCGAGCCCCGCCGCCGCTTGCCTCATGGCGACGATTTCCGCGTGCGCCGTCGGGTCACCGGTTTCCAGGCACAAGTTACGGCCCCGGCCGGCGATGCTGCCGTCCTGGTCGAGCACCACCGCGCCCACGGGCACGTCGGGGCCGGTCTCGTGACCGGCTACCTGCTCGAGCGCCAGCCGCATGCTAGGGGCGAAGCGGGCGGCGTAGCCGGTCTCGCTGTCCTTGGTCAC